>DATIKU010000053.1 GCA_035477215.1 Spirochaetota bacterium
TGGCAGCTCCTCGCCGGGGCGGGATACCAGTTCAAGAACTCGAGGGTCGAGTTCTTCGCCGAGGCCGGATACCGCAGCGCGAAGCTCAAAAGCGGCGACCTCGAGCTCGACATGTCGGGCCTGGTGATGCGCATCGGCGCGAAATACCCGCTGGGAGCGAAATCGTAATACGCCGCGGCCGCCGGAGAACCGGCGGCCCCTTACAATACAGAACAGGAAGGTTAGCATGAAGAACAAACGGTTTGCCCGCACGGCGCTCGTCATCGCCGCCGCGGCGGTGCTCGCGACGGGCCTTCACATCACGCTCGCCGACGCCGCCAAAGACGCGAAGGCCGGTGACGGCGGGAAGTCGCTCTTCGCCCCGCCGAAGACGGCGCGAGACTACTGGCCCACGAAGGACTGGAAGGTGAAAAAACCAGAAGAGCTCGGCATGAGCTCCGCGAAGCTCAAGGCCGTCGAGGACTACGCATTCACGCGCGTGGGGCCCGAGGCCGAAAGGAAGGGGATTCGCACCGACGGGCTGGTCATCATAAAGAACGGCTACCTGGTGTACGAAAAATACGCCGGCGGCTTCGATAAAGATCGCGTGCACCTCACCTGGTCGGTGTCCAAGAGCTTCACGAACGCATTGTACGGAATCGCGCTGAAGGAGGGTCGGCTCAAGATCGAGGATCCGGCGTTTAAATACTACAGGGCGCTCGACCGCGGCGATCACCGGAAGATAACGATCGACCACCTGCTGCGCATGAGCTCGGGACTCTACTCCAACGAGACCTACGAGGCCTCGCCGCTGAAGTCCACGGTGAACGCGATGCTTTTCACCACCGGGCACAAGGACATGGCCGCCTACGCCGCCGCGCAGGACTTCGAGGCCGCCCCCGGCGAGAAATGGGAATACGCCAGCCCCACGCCCAACCTCCTCATGGCCATGTTAAAGAGCACCATGAGCGCGGCCGAGTACGACCGCTACCCGTGGGACAGACTCTTCAACGTCATCGGCATGAAGAACGCGGTGTGGGAGCGCGACGCGGCGGGCACCTTCGTCGGTTCCTCGTACGTCTACGCCACGCCGCGCGACATGGCCAAGTTCGGCTATCTTTTCCTGAACGACGGCGCGTGGGATGGAAAGCGGATCCTCCCCGAGGGCTGGGTGCGATACAGCACTACGCTTGCCCCCGCCTATCTTAAAACAAAGCTCGACGCCGAGGACCGCAAGGACGCCAACTACGGCGCACTGTGGTGGCTGAACATGGGCGTTTCGGAGATGGACCTTCCGCCCGTGTATCCCGACGCGCCGCGAGACATGTTCATGGCGCTGGGCCACTGGTCGCAGATGATCTTCGTCATCCCGTCGCTCGACATGGTGATCGCCTACACCGGCGACACGCGCGAGAAGCCCAGCTTCGACCGCAACCGTTTCCTCAAGATGATCATCGACAGCATCGGGAAATAGGAGGACATCATGAAAAAGATATTAAAGATAGCGCTCATTCTGCTGCTGGTCGTCATCGTCGGCATCGGCGCGTGGGTGGCGGCGAACTGGAAGGTCATCAGCGCCTTCCTGCCCATGGCATCGGGCGCATACGCCAAGTTCATGTGCTCGAGCATCTTCGTGGAGGGCAAGACCGAGGAGGCGGCGCGCAACTGGTCGCGCCTGTCGCTGCCGGTTTCGAGCTGCGAGATCGATTACACGAACAAGACCGTTACGGTAAAGGGGCTCGGCCGCGAGAACACGGCCCGTTACAAAGGCGCACGGTTCGGCTGCACCATAGAGTAGTCCGCGGACGCGCTTTCGTCGGCACGGGTGCGGCGCGTTTCGCTGCGCCCGGCGCCGTCCCTCCCGCCGCTGACGCATTCCACGATTGTCGCGATTCCCATGGTATGGTGAGTGTGCGCGCAGGCGAAGCCGTGCGCGGCGAAGCGCGCCTCGATCAATTCCGGATCGATGAAGGTTTGAATCGTCTTCGAGAGATAGCGGTACGCAGTGAGCCTTCCCGACACCGCCCAGCCCACGACCGGAAGCACCCGTTTCAGATAGAGGTGATGCAGGCCTGCCATGAGCCGCCGCTGTGGGCGCGTGAGCTCGAGTATGAGGAGCGTCCCGTGGTTTTTCAAAACGCGCTTCGTCTCGCGGATGAAGTTGTCCAGGTCCGGGATGTTGCGTATTCCGAAGGCGATGGTGAGCATGTCGAAGGCATTGTCCTTAAAGGGCAGGCTGCTCGCGTCGGCCACCACGGCGCTGTCGCGGATCGCGCCGCGCTCTATTCCCTTATCGATCATGGCCGGGCAGAAATCGAGCGAGACCACGCGCGCGCCCCTTCTGGAGAGCGCCTTCGAGAGGTCGCCGGTGCCGCAGCAGAGATCGAGCACGGTTTTTCCGGCGATGTCGCCGAGCGAACGCACGGCGCTGCGACGCCAGGCCACGTCGATCCCCATGGACAGTATGCGGTTGAGTCGGTCGTAGGCAGGAACAATGGAAGAGAACATGGCGCGGATGAAGCGCTTCTTCTCCTCGGGGCTCTCGTTGTCGATCTCGTAGCGCAGGCTCACCATCACGCGTAGCTCCTGATAGTCAGATAATCGGAGTCCCGCTGTACCGGGACCCGTCCCGCGGCGGCGATGACGCGGATCATCCCCTCGCGGTCGGCGGTGGTCTCGACGCCGGTGGCCTTGACCACCACCTCCTCGGTAAGCACGCCCCCCATGTCGTTCGCGCCCATGGCGAGCGCGATCTGGGCCAGTCTGTGCCCCTCGGTGAGCCATCCAGCCTGGATAAAGCGTATGTTGTCAAGATAGATTCGCGCCACCGCCACCACCTTCAGGTAGTCGACGCCGGTGGCGGGTGCCGTGTCGGCCATGCGGGTGCGCGCCGGCGAAAAGCTCCAGGGGATGAAGGCGCGCAGTATGCCCGTTTCGTCCTGCACGCCGCGCACCACGTCCAGGTGCTCGACGCGCTCTCCGAGCGTTTCGCCGAGCCCGTAGGTCATGGTGGCCGAGGACTTGAGGCCCGCCGCGGCGAGCGTACGCATCACGCCCACCCATTCGTCCTTCGTGAGCTTGTTCGGGCTGACCAGCCGGCGCACGCGGTCCACCAGCATGTCGGAGGCGCCAGGCATCGAATCGAGCCCGGCTTCCTTCAGCGCGGCGATGACTTCGGCGATGGAGATGCCCTCGCGGCGTGCCAGGTGCACCGTTTCGGCGGGCGAGAAGCTGTGCAGATACATGGAAGGGAAGCGCGCCTTTACGGCGCGGAGCATGGCGCGGCACTCGTCCAGGCCGAACTCGGGGTCGAGCCCCCCCTGCAGCATGACCTGTGTGCCGCCGGCGCGGGCGAGCTCGTCGACCTTGCCCAGCACCTCGTCGATCGTCATGCGATAGGGCTCGATAAGCCCCGCGCGCGCGTGGTAGGCGCAGAAGGCGCAGGCCGCGGTGCAGACATTGGTGAAGTTGATTATGCGGTCCACGATGAAGCCCACCTCGTCCGAGGGATGGACCATCCTCCGCCGCGCGTCGGCGAGAAGGCCGAGCGCGGCCAGGTCGTACGAGAAGAGCGCGAGGGCGTCGGAGCGGTCGATCCGCTCGCCGGCGAGGATTTTTTGTTCGAGGTGGTCTTTGCCCGCGCTCATGGCCTTCCGCAACTTACCATGCGGTATGACGGCGGAGATGGAGTGTCAATAGAAAAACACCGGTGATATACATGAGGAAACAATGTAGCACATGGAAAGTGCGTTACCTAACAAAACGATATAAATTAAATATGTTAGGTAATTTTTCATCTTGACGAATTACCTAACATAATGTATTTTCAACATATTAGTTAGATAACCGCGATGGGATCGCACCATGAGTATTATTAAAGGAATGTTACAGGAAGAATATGAGCGACTGAAGAGCCTTCTCGTGAAGTACCAGGCGGAGGTGTCAAAACTTCCGGCGGGTTCAGTGTCCGAGAAACAAATAAAGGGGAACAGGTACGCGTATATCGCACGCAGGCGCAAATCAAAGATCGAATTCATCTATATTGGCAGGGCTTCTTCACCGAAAGTGCAGAGCATTCGGGATGAAATTAAGCGAAGAAAGGATTACGAATCCAAAATACGAATACTGAAAGAAGACATCAAAGAACTGGAGCGCGCCCTCGGTGGAAGAAAGGTTTAAACTTTTTGACGCCGTGCTCGAAGCACTGCATAAATCAGGTGCGCTCGCTTCATTGATCCTTATCGGAAGCTGGTGCCTGCACGTGTACAGGTGTACCTATCCGGATAGCGACGAAATCCCTTCGCTTATTACATCCGACATAGATTTTCTCGTCCCGTAAACTCAAAAATTCACCAAAATAATCGATGTATCGCATATACTGAAAGATATTGGTTTCGAGATAATCGTCTCCCCCATCAACGGTTATACAAAATATATTCGCCGCGAGCTCGAAATCGAATTCCTGGTTCCGGAGATCGGGCGCGGCAAGGACGGGCCGAGGGTAATCAAAAATCTTAATATCGACGCCCAGGCGCCTCGCTACCTGGACATGCCGCGGGAATATATCGAGTGGATACCGTATCGAGACATCCCTCTCCGCGTCGTCAGCATAGAAGCATACATAGTTCATAAATTTCTTGTAAGTGGAAGAAGGAAAGATCGGAATAAAAGGGAAAAGGATATTACATCGGCCGTACAGTTGCTCGAATATATCAGCAAGCTGGAGGCAAGAACAAATAAGTTGAAATACATACTTGAATCCCTGCATCCCCGATGGAAAAGAGACGTAATCGACCGGATCAGGGATAATTCACCATCGCTTTCCTCTATACTGAATCTCCAATAAACTACGGCTCGAGCCCAACGCCGTCATGGGCCTCGACCTTTCCGGAGACCGGGAACGGGCTGATCGCCGGGCGATTGTCCGGCGTAAATATTTCTTTATTCACGATTTTTAAATTTTTGAAGCGCCCACGTCCGGGATTGAGGATATAAATGTTCTCTTTCACCACTGTGGAGGAGGGAACCTTCAATAACAGCGTCTCACGGGATTCCAGCCATGCCGTGCCGGTTTCCACGGCGAAAGCATGCCGGGGAATGGAACTCCAGTCCCCGGGGAAAGCGGACCGATCCAGAGTTTTTACGGACGTGCCGAAAACCTCGATCGACAGTATTACGCGGTTGTGCAAATCGCCGATGCATTGACAATGGACGATGGTTTCAAGAATGGCCAGGGAAATATTCTCCGCCAGGCACACCGCGGGACGCCCCGCCCTGTTCCGGCGACCGCCCGGCGCCGCTGAAGAAGGGGGCTTCCGGATTTTTCTTGACGGGAAAAATATCATTTATTTTCTTTAAACTTTAAAGGAAATAAAACTGGAGAAACTCGGGCCCAACTACTCCTTATCGGATATAAAATCGCTGGCGGGGGCCGGAAAGTACCTGATAACGACAAGGAAGACAGCGGAACAGGATTTCGGGTTATCGGAGGATGGAATAACGGAGAAGGCGTTGCTTCTTTCGAACGCCGATTTTTACAAGTCCATGACCTCGCAGAACGACCATACATTATGGCATGACGTGTATCACAAAAGGATTGGGCATGCAGTGGCATATATTAATCTGCAGATGGATAACGACAGGGGGTTATCATTTCTTTCGAGGAAAAGTAGCAAGCCGTTTTTAAGCGGATAGCGTTCATGACGTAAATTAAACGCTTTTCCACGGCGAAGACGGTTTTTCTCCCGTATTCGGCGGGGGAAAAGTGAAATCACACGAGGAAAACCGATTTACTCACGATATAAACAGGGGTTTCAGTCATGAAGGAAAAAAATGGGTCGATTGTCCGACATGCGGTTCAAAGGGGACAATAAAGTATGTGCGCAACAGAAAGGAAGTCGTTGAACCTCAAGGATACGGGAAAATAATCGTTAAGAACCTGGACGGATATTTCTGTTCGGCGTGCGGAGACGGTTTCTACACGCGAAAATCGATGAATCTCTTCAACTCGGCCGTAGCCTATGGGAAGGCAAGGCAGGATTCGCATAGAGTCGTCGTCGGCGATTTGCTGGAAGTCAGTTCGGTGGCCGGGAGGCTGGATGTCACAAGTCAGCGAGTACATCAAATGATGAAGGAAGGGAAACTGCACTACGTGATCGTAGGCAAGTACAGAATCCCCACCCGGCGCAATGAAAAAATATTCCCCGGTTTGAGAAAGAAAATCCATGAAAATTCAAAGCATCGTCATTCCGTACATAGGAATAAGCGCGCGGTGTGGTTTAAAACAGGCGGGGAGCCATTGGCGTCTCCGCCCCCCCGGCGTTCATTCCGCTCCACGTAGCGTCCATGTGTCGCCTCGTAGCGTTCACTCCGCGTCCTCTTGCGCTTCAGGCGGCCGCGCGGTATACTGCCGGTCGGTCGTCTTAGCCCACGGAGGCGCGGCCCCGGCCGCTAATGCAGGAGGACATGCAATGCTTTCCAGAAAAACCGTAGCGCTCCATCACACACATCGCCCGTTCCGCGCCGTCGTTCCGGCGGCGGTCCTCGCGGCGGTGCTTGCCCTTTCCGCGCCGCCCGCCGGGGGGCAGGAGAAAGCCCTCAAGAAACTCTACATCTCGTCCATAACCGCCGACGGCGTGAGCGCGGCGCTGGCGAAGAAGGCGCGCGAGCGGCTTGAGTTCTCGCTCTACGAGCACTTCGGCAAGGAATACCGGGTGCTGACCGACGAGGACGTCAAGGTGATGTTCAAGAAGGCCGCCGAGATAATGGCCACGGGCTGCGGCGCCGAGAGCTGCCAGCAGCAGATGGCCGACGCGGTGGACTCCGACGAGATTATCTACGGCGAGCTTTCCGCCGAAGGCGCGGCGCTGAAGCTTTCGGCGCGCACGCTGCTTCGTGACCGCAAGACCCTTTCGGTGACAAAGAAGTCGATGGTGGTGCTCAGCTTCTCGGAGAAAGACATGGATCACTACTGCGGCGAGGCGGCGAGGAAGCTGGTAAATCCGGCGTATGTGGTACAGAAACCGCCGAAGGCGGCCTTCGAGGAGGGAATATCCCTCTCGGTGGTGAAGGTCGAGGCGGTGAAGGGGCTGGACATTGGCGTGATGAAGTTTACCGCCGACGACGAGACGATCCAGACCATGCTGGGGTATTTGAAGAACCTGGTGCAGGAGGGCGACGACGCCTTCGGGAGCAAAAAATACGACGCCGCGCTCGGTAAATACGCGGCGGTGCTGGAGCGGGTGAGGACGAAGCTTACGGCGGAGCGGCAGGCGAAGATGGCGGACTTCAAGGCCGGGGTGGCGAAGCGCTGCGACACGGCCTACGCCATGAAATACAAGGGAATGATAGAGGCGCTGGACGCGGAGCTTGAGAAGGGCGGGACGGCGGGCGAGAAGGCGCTTTTGGATCTGCGCGGGCGCTACGGGAAGGTGGAGGCCGAGGCGGAGCGGACGCCGGGCGGGCTGAGGGGCGAGGGCATGGCGGAGATATCGTCGACGCTTTCGAAGCGGCACGACAATCTTTCGGCGGCGCTGGCCGCGCTTCGCGAGAAGAAGGGCGACGCGCTTTACGGCGAGTACGGTTTTGTGGCGGCGCTGGCCGAATACAATGCCGCGGCGGGATTCGCCGCCGGCGTGCGAGAGGCCGCCATGAAAAACGATCTCGTCGCGCGCTACGCTGACAAACGGAAGGCGGTGCGGGAGACCGGACAGAACTATCTCCTTTCGCGCGTGCGCGCCCTTGCGGCCCGGGCGGAATTTTTCAATCTTCAGGAAAGAACATCCGACGCGAAGAAGGCGCTGAAGGAGGCGCGCACGCTGATCGATGGGGAGCTTGTCATATTCTCCACGGAGACCGTGGTTTCGACGTACAATCCCGTCGCGGCGGTACTGGGGATGGACGCACTTTCGGAGTCGGAGAAAAAGGATGCGAAGGTCTTTGCCGCTATCAAAGAACAGAAGCGAGTTGAGAAGGCTGAACTGGCCGCCGAAGCCGCTATAAACTTCAAACTGAAGGGCGGCGGCAAAGAGAAGACTGTTGGTGGCATTGTCTTCGTCTATATCCCCGGCGGGAGCTTCATGATGGGTTCGCCGGAAGGCGAGGGAGGGGATGACGAGCACCCGCAGCATAGAGTGACGCTGGACGGCTTCTGGATGAGCAAATACGAGGTGACCCAGGCCCAGTACGAGGCGGTGATGGGGAACAACCCGAGTAACTTCGAGGGCGCCGACAGGCCGGTGGAGAATGTGAGCTGGAACGACGCGACGGAGTTCTGTGCAAGGCTCGCCGCCCGAAGCGGAACGACGGTACGCCTTCCCACCGAGGCCGAGTGGGAGTACGCCTGCCGCGCCGGCACGGCTGCGCGCTATTACTGGGGTGACGAGATGAACGGCGACTACTGCTGGTATTACGGCAATTCCGGCAGCGAGACACATCCCGTTGGGGGGAAGAAGCCCAACGCCTGGGGTCTGTACGACATGAGCGGCAACGCGTGGGAATGGTGCCGGGACTGGTATGATGAGAACTACTACCGGAGCAGCCCTTCGGTGAATCCCCCGGGGCCTGAAAGCGGGCAGTACAGGGTGCTTCGCGGCGGCTCGTGGTCCAGCGGCGTCATCAGCAACCGCTCGGCGCTTCGTGCCTGGCGCGAGCCCGGCTACAGGGGCGTCGCCTACGGCGGGTTTCGCGTGGTGCTCGCTCCGTGAGACATAATTGTATATAACGACACAACGGGCGATTACAGGAGAAACGGGATGAGGACCACTGGACAACCGGCGCACCGGGCCACCGGAACGGGGTGCGGAGGCGGAGCCCCTGCTCGCGATTAAAATGAGCGAGCTGGTTCCTTTCCAGAAATCGTACGATTTCCTGGTCTGGATGTTCAACAAGACCGACGGTTTTCCGAAGTCGAAACGCTTTTCGATAGGCCAGAGGCTTGAGAACGCCCTTCTTGATCATATTTCTCTTGTGTATCGCTTTAAGTATTCGAAAAACCGCGAAAAGACGTTATTTGTACTGTCGGCAAAGTTTGATGAAATAAAATTGTTACTTAAAATCTGCTATGATTCCAGACTTATCGCGAAGAACAGCTTCGCTTTCGCGATGAAACAGTGTGATGAGATAGGGGCCCTAATCGGGGGGTTGATAAAATCTCTCGAAAGACACAGGTAAAACCCGCCGGGAATGGCGGGCGTACGCGGTCACTCCGAGCGATGCTTCGCGGCGGCTCGTGGAACAACAACGACAACAACAACCGCTCGGCGAATCGTAACAGGAACGAACCCGGCAACGGGAACAACAACAATGGGTTTCGCGTGGTGCTCGCTCCGATTTCAGCCAATAGGGCCCTTCGATGCCGCGCGCCCATGGATTTGCGGACGTTTGGGGTTCCACATTCCGCGTACGCCCTTCCCGTAAGGGATAAATAACAAACGCCCCCGACGCACTCCGGTAGCGCGCGCGAGATCCGGCGCGAATCCCTGCTTCACTCCCTGGTCGATCTCACGCTCCGCTACTCGGGCGCGGCCCCCCGCCCTTCGAGATGGCGCTTCGCCTGACACTCACCCGTAATACCGGATATCCTCCACCCTTGGGATAAGCCCCATCTCGCCCGCCTGGGAATAGAAATATTCCAGCGCGCTTTTCAGTTCGTCGGTGAACTCGAAGCGCAGCAGCCGGTAGTAGGTGTCGATGTCGTAGGCCACGTCGGGGTACTTCGCGCGCGCCGTGTCGATGAGCGCGCTTCGCTCCGTCTCAAGGCACGCGAGCGAGTTACGGTACGACTCGACCACGCGCTCGATGTCCGCGCGCATGGTCCGCGCGGCGTTCGCGCCGGCCAGGAACACGGCGAAGACCACCGGGTGGCCGGTCTTGCGCAGCCACAGGTCGCCCAGGTCGTAGGTGTAGGGGATCGGCTCGGCCTCGTGCATCATGGCCTCGTTGCCGATCACCAGGGCCGCGTCGATATCCGAAAGCGAGGGCCGCGGCGGCGACGGGACGTATTGCGGGCGCAGGCCGTAGTGCCGCTCGAGCAGCATTTTCAAGAGCACCACCGAGGTCTGAGAGGCGGATGAGAGGCCGAGCCTGCGGCCATCGAGCTCCTCGATCGGCACGCGGCTTACCAGCACCACCGAGCGGACATAGCCGATAGAGGAGAGGCAGAAGCCGGGGAGGATGAGCGCGTCGCGAACGTCCGCGTACGCGGCCGAGGAGACCGGGCTCATGTCGAGCGCGCCGTCGCGCATCATGGCGTTGAGCGCGCTCGGGTACGCCGGGACGACCTGCACGCCGTCGAGCGGGCGCTTCGTCATCATGTGATGATAGAAAGGATAGCAGTTGAGGTAGTTGATGTATCCGAGCTTCATACAGTATCCTCCCGGTTCAGTAGGCGGCCGTGGCGCGCACGGGCTTCATTCCAGCGTTTTCGATGATTCGTCGCAAACGCTCCTCGGAACCGACGTCGTCGGTCGTCGCGCCCGCGGCGTGCACCACCTTTTCGTAATGGTAGGTGGCGCCGATGTCATCCACGCCGAAGTGGAGCATCACCTGCGCCAGCTTCTCGCCCAGGTACATCCACAGCCCCTTGAGGTGCGGGATGTTGTGGAGGAAGACCCGCGCGGCCGCGTAGGTCCTGATATCATCGAAGCCCGCGGCCTGCTTCTCCACGGCAAGCGCGGTGTTCTCCGCGTGAAAGCGAAGCGGCACGAAGGTCTTGAAGCCCCCGGTCTCGTTCTGGAGATCGCGTATGCGCGACAGGTGATCGACGATGTGTGAAGGATTTTCAACGTGATTGTAGAGCATGGTGGCGTTGGTCTCCAGGCCCGCATGGTGCGCTTCGCGCATAACGGCGAGCCAGCGTTCACCGGAGATCTTGCGCGGCGCGATTCGGTCGCGCACTCCGGGATCGAAGATTTCGGCCCCACCCCCCGGAAGCGCGCCAAGGCCCGCGTCGATCATCGCGCGGAAGATCTCGGGCAGCGTCGTGCCGCTTCGCCGCGAGAAGTAGTCGTATTCCGTGGCGGTGAAGGCCACGATGAAGAGGTCCGGCTTCACCCGTTTGATGCGCCGAAGCATCTCCAGGAAATAATCGAGCGAAAGCGCCGGGTTGAGCCCCCCCACGATGTGCACCTCGTCGATGCCGAAGCCCGCGGCGCGGCGAACGCGCTGCTCGATCTCGTCGAGCGAAAGCGTGAAGGCGTCGGCGTCGCCCTCGTCGCGCGAATAGGCGCAGAGCGGACAGCGCAGCTCGCACACGTTGGTGTAATTGAGGTTCATGTTCACGCCGTAGTAGACGTTCGCGCCGTTCGTGCGTCGCCGCACGAAATCGGCGATGAGGCCGAGCTCCACGACGTCAGTCGTCGTGAGCATGGCGAGCGCGTCCTCTTCGTCGACGGGAATGTCGGAGCGCACCTTTTCGGCGACACGGCGGAGGACGGGATTGTGTATCATGTCGATATTCATCGTGTGAGACTGAAGGCGACATTACCCTATGCCGCCTTCGCCGCCCCCCCATTCCGGAAAGAGATCGTGCCGGATTCCGAGCAGGTTCAGCACCTTCCCCACGGTGAAATCCACGACATCGTCGATGGTGCGCGGGCGCGTGTAGAAGCCCGGGATCGGCGGCACGATATCGGCCCCGGCGTCTCTGGCGCGGAGCATGTTTTCTATATGAACGCGCCCGAGCGGCGTCTCGCGCGGAACGAGCACGAGCCGGCGCCGCTCCTTGAGCGCGACATCGGCCGCGCGGCTGATGAGCGAATCGGCGTAGCCGGAGGCCACGGCCGAGAGCGTCTTCATGGAGCAGGGGGCGATGACCATGGCGTCGAAGCGGAAGCTCCCGCTCGCCGGCGGGGCGAAGAGATCGTCGTTGGCGTATTCGGAAAGAAGCGATAGGTCGAGCCCCGGACGGCGGCGCGCGATGAGCCTGGAAAGCGAGCGAGGGCGCGCCTCGTCGCCGCCGATCTCGTAGTCGATAATGCCCCATGCAGCGACCGAAACGACGGTCCCTACGGGCCTCCCCGCGCCGAGCAGCTCCTCGATAAGGCGAACGCCGAGTATCGCGCCGCTCGCGCCGGTTATTCCGATTATGTACATGGAAGCAGTTTAGCCCTGGTCGATGTAAACATCAAGAAATGTGCCGATGAAGAGCACGGGCGCGACATACCGGTTGAGCTCGAACATCTGTTTAATGCCCGATGCCGCGTCCTCGCCGCGCGCCAGGCGCTGCTGCGCCGTGAAGATCACCGCCACGCACGCCACGGCCACCCAGTAGCCGATGCCGCGCCTCGCGAGAAATCCCGCCGCCGAAAGCGCCGCGACCGCCGACGCATAGGAAACCGCCGACGCCGCAAGCGTCCGCTCCACGCCGTAGCGGGCCGGGAAGGAGCACAGCTTTTCCTCGCGGTCGAAGTCCACGTCCTGTATCGCGTAGACCAGGTCGAGCCCGGCGATCCACATCATGATCGCCGCGCCCAGGATGAACGGCAGAAAATCGAACTCGCCGGTTATGCCGAGGTAGCCGCCGACAGGCGCCGCCGCCTCGACGAGCCCCAGGTAGCAGTGCGACCCGGAGGTAAAGCGCTTGAAATACGAATAGGTGGCGAGCCCCGCAACGGCCGCAAACGAGAGGTAAAAGCAGAGCGTGTTCAGCATATATGCCGCGAAGATGAGCACAAGCGAGGCGGCCGCGCCGTAGAGCAGGACTTCCGCCGGGTTGGCGTCCCCGCGCGCGAGGATGCGGTCTTTCGTGCGGGGATTCCTCCGGTCGATCTCGATGTCGATAACGCGGTTGAACGACATGCCGGCCGTACGCGCGGCGACGAGCGCGATCGTCACCCACACCCAGTCCATGAAGCCCCCTCCCCCGGCGAAGAGCACGCCGAGATAGGCGAACGGCAGCGCGAAGAGCGTCTGCTCGATCATGATCATTTCCGAGAATTTCTTAAAATCCATATTCCTTCCACCGTTCGCTGACGTGTTTCTTCATGTCGTCCGACATCTTTATCTCGTCCGGCCAGTCCCGGCCCATCCCTTCCTCGCGTGTTTTCCGCGTAGCATCGATTCCCATCTTGCCGCCGAAGTTCGCGCAGGGCGCCGAGTGGTCCAGCGCGTCCAGTGGCCCCCCCGAAAGGACGAGGTCGCGCTGCGGGTCCACGTTGTTGAGGAGCTTCCAGACCACCGTGCTGTAGTCGCGCAGGTCGATATCGTGGTCGAAGACGGCGATGAACTTGGTCGAGGCCATCTGCCCCATGCCCCACAGCGCGTGGATAACCTTGTGCGCATGGGCGGCGTACTCCTTTTTTATCGAAACGAGCGCGCAGTTGTGAAAGACGCCCTCCAGCGGAAGCTCGATATCGACTATCTCCGGGGCGATGAGCCGCATGAGCGGAAGGAATATCCGCTCCGTGGCCTTGGCCATGTAGCAGTCCTCCATGGGGGGCTTGCCCACGATCGTCGCCGGGTAGACGGCATCCTCGCGGTGCGTGACACAGGTTATATGAAACACCGGGTACACGTCGGCCGGCGAGTAAAACCCCGTATGGTCGCCGAAGGGGCCCTCGATCCGCTCGTCGCCGGGATCGACGTAGCCCTCCAGCACGAAATCGGACTCGGCCGGCACCATGAGATCCAGCGTCTTCGCCTTCACCAGCTCGACCGGGGCCGACTGCAGCCAGCCGGCGAAGAGCATCTCGTCGATGTCGGGGGGAAGCGGCGCCGTCGCCGCATAGGTCACCACGGGCGGACCGCCAAGCGCCACCGCCACCTCCATGCGCTCGCCGCGTTCCCTGTACTTACGATAGTGGCGGGCGCCGTCCTTATTGTACTGCCAGTGCATGCCGGTCGATGCGTTGTCGAACTTCTGCATGCGGTACATGCCGTAGTTCTGCGCCTTCGAGTCAGGGTCGCGCGTTATGACGATCGGAAGCGTGATGAAAGGGCCGCCGTCGTGCGGCCAGCAGGTAATGACGGGAAGCCCGTCAAGCAGCGCACCGCCGGAGAGGACCTTTTCCTGGCAGGGGGCCTTTCTGACCGTCTTCGGCATGAAGCCGGCAAGCTCCTTCAGGGCGAAGAGCATGCGGAGCTTGTCCATTATCCCCGCCGGCGGCTGCATCTTCACCAGCGACTCGATCCTCGAAGCGATATCGTCGAAGCTGCCGCAGCCAAGGGCGAGGCGCATGCGCGCGTAGCTTCCAAAGGCGTTGATGAGCAGTGGATGCGGCGAGCCCTTCACCCGCTCGAACAGGAGCGCGGGACCGCCGCTCTTGCTCATGCGGTCGGCGATCTCGGTTATTTCGAGGGCCGGATCGACCTCCACGGCCACCCGACGGAGCTCGCCGAGCTTCTCGAGCCGTGCGATGAACTGCCTGAGATTTTTATATGGCATAGTTCCCGTATTCCATTCAAGCCTGTCCGGCGTTCGGCCGGAGGTGCAAAGCGTAGCGGAGGACCGTATTTTTTCAACCAAATAATTGCGAATGCTCCCTCGCATCGGTTGCCGATAGTATAAGCATACACCGGAAACACCGCGTGCGACCTAACCCTGGACTTCGCGTTTTTCGCGCGCCGTGCCATATATCTATCATGATCGCGACCATATTCGGCGGCGTCGGCATATTCCTGATCGGCATGATCCTCATGTCCGACGGGCTCAAGTCGCTCGGAGGCGACGGGCTCCGGCGCGTGCTCACGCGCTTTACCGGCGGGCCGATTTCCGGCATCGCCTCCGGCTTCTTCGTTACCTCTCTCGTGCAGGCATCGAGCGCCACCATCCTCGCCACCATCGGGTTCCTTTCCGCGGGGCTCATAAGTTTCACGCAGGTTATCGCCATCATCTTCGGCGCGAACCTCGGCACCACCACCACCGGCTGGCTGGTCTCGCTCCTCGGATTCAAGCTGAGCATCGGGCTTCTGGCCATGCCGCTCGTCGGCGCGGGGGCGTTTCTGATGCTGCTCGCGCGCGGCAAAAAGGCGTCGCTGGGGATGGTGATGGCGGGATTCGGCATGCTCTTCCTGGGGATCGCGACACTTCAAAGCGGCATGGAGCACCTCGCCGCGAAGGTGGATGTGGCCGCGTTCCCGGACACCCGGCTTCTCGGGCGCCTCATCCTCATGCTCATCGGCGTGGCCATGACGATCATCATGCAGTCCTCCAGCGCCGCGCTCGTCACCACGCTCGCGGCGCTCCATTCCTCGGCGGTCACGCTCGACCAGGCGGCCGCGCTCGTCATAGGGCAGAGCATCGGGAAGACCTCCACGGCCGTCATCGCCGCCATCGGCGCCTCGGTACAGGTCAAACGCGCGGCGCTTGTGCACATCGTGTTCAACGTGGTGACGGGTGGCATCGTGTACGTGATTTTCACTCCCTTCCTCGCCGCGATCGTAACCGCCTGCGCGGCGGTGGGCATCGACGACCCGGCGATGGTCCTCTCGGCGCATTACAGCGCCCTCAATTTCTTCGGCATCGTGATCATGTACCCGTTTATCCCTCAGATAGGATGGCTCATCGAACGCGCAATACCCGAAAAGGGCGCGCGCCTAACGCGAAATCTCGATATCTCGGTCACCAACGTCGCCTCAGTCGCGATCGAAACGGCGCGGCGCACCGTCATCGGCATCGCCGCCGTCGTCATGGAGTCGCTCAGGCGCATCCTGAACGCCGAGGCGTCATTGCACGGTATCGCCGACGACATGGAGGAGGCCGGGATGGCGCTGCGCGAAACCGGCCGCTTTCTCTCGCGCGTGCGTTCGCAGCCCGAGTCACCCGAGATCCACCAGCGCCACCTTTCGGTGCTGCACTCGGTCGACCACCTCGAGCGGCTGGTCGAAACCTGCCGAGAGGTCGACGAGATGCGAGAGATCGCCCATCACCCGGAGCTGCGCCGCCTCGCGCTCGAGCAGCTCTCGCGCATCGACATGGTGGTTCGCTGGCTCCAGGGCCACACCGACAGCGCCCCGCTCGGTGTCGTCGAGGCCATGTCGCAATCCATCGCCGGCATCCGCCGCGCCCAGCGCGTCGAACTCCTCGCCAGCACCGCGCGCGGCGAGCTCGATCCCGAGGACGCCATGAGCCGCCTCGAAGCCATGCGCTGGCTCGACCGTCTCGCCTACCACGTGTGGCGCGCCATCTACCACCTCAGCGAGGAGCTGCGCGGTCAGGTGCCCGTTCCGCCGGGGACATCGCAGCCGTTGTAGCAGGCGGCCGAAGACACCGGTCGGCCTCGAGTACGGCGCACTATCAACTAACGGATTTGACCAGTCGCAGTACGGAGCCAGGTCGAAAATAAAGCTGTTCAACCTGGGCGATGGAGAGATTTCCGCGCGCCGCGGGGGAGAATATATCTCAACCGCCTAAGACGGCTGTTTCCCCTCGAACCTGTATAACCTGACCGTCGCGCTGGGGATGAGGTACAACGACAACATGGTGAAGGTGATGCTCAACTCCCGCGGCGACCGCCCCTTCCATAGCGTGGACGAGGTGTCGGCGGGAATCCCCACCATAACCCGGTGGAGTCCGATGAAGTTCCTCTTTCTCGATTTCCAGTACCCGCCTTCCCGTAACATCACGGCATGGGCCGGCGTGCGGGCGGGTCCCGCCTTCAGCGCGGAGGCGAAGGCGGCGTTTCAGGGGTGGAGTTTTCCGGTTGTGTGATAATTACGATATATTCTTGACAATCCCTGATTTCATCTCACAATTAGCGACATAATAAGCTTTCGGTTATATAATGTTCGAAAAACTCAAATCCAAAGGCTTCCAGGTTCTGACCCTCCATCACGCCGAAGCGATATTGATGCATGACATGCATCCGGCGGTCGACGAGATCGAATCCGTGTTGTCCGATATAACGATCCCGATCAACGAACTCGTCTACGGCGGTGGCGGTGAAGGGGAGCTGACGCAAAGGATTCGGAAAAGCCTCTCCGAACGGTATGGATGGAGAAAACACAACTTCGAGATTAAAAAAATCGTCGATGGCGTCGAGAAGGAATCGATCTCACACGAAATCGACCACATAAAGAAATTCCCCACCGGCACCTTCGCTCTCGAAATCGAGTGGAATAACAAGGATCCTTTCTTCGACCATGACCTCGAAAACTTCAAACGCCTGCATGCCGACGGCGTTATATCAATCGGCGCGATAATAACCCGCGGACTCACCCTGCACGAGGGCATGCGCGATCTGATTGAAGAATTTGCCGTCGCGAACGGCGCAAACAACATCGAGCGGGTCCGGGAATACTACAATCCCACCGAGCGTCAGAAGGAACTGATCCAGCGATCGGCTTCTTCAAAAGGCTCGTTCGAAAAAGGCTGGGCGCATGTTTTCGTATCCGATAAATTCGGAGAGGCGACCACCCACTGGAAAAAACTCGAGGACAGGGTTAACCGCGGAGTGGGAAATCCCTGCCCACTGCTTCTTATAGGAATCCCGAAGGAAATCGTTGTATACTGAGGTCAGGGCAGGAAGAAAACCATGAGCACGATATACCAGCTGTCGGAAGCGAACCCGTCCGAGGATCTATTAACCAAGGCGCAAGGACCATATTCCACAATCCTCGCCGATCCACCATGGCAATTCCAGAACCGGACGGGCAAGATGGCACCCGAGCACAAACGCCTGCTGCGCTATCCGACCATGGAGCTGAAAGAGATCATGGATTTGCCCGTTAATAAACTTTCCGCCGCCAAATCACATCTATACCTGTGGGTGCCGAACGCGCTGCTTCAGGAAGGGCTCAGAGTGATGGAAGCCTGGGGATTCACGTATAAGACGAACCTGGTCTGGTACAAGGTTCGCAAAGACGGCGGTCCCGACGGCCGCGGAGTCGGGTTCTATTTCCGCAATGTCACGGAACTTGTCTTGTTCGGGGTTCGGGGAAGCATGCGAACGCTTCAGCCCGGGCGCACCATGGTGAACCTGCTTTATACGCGTAAACGCGAGCACTCGCGCAAGCCGGACGAACTGTACTCCATGATAGAGGCGTGTTCCCCCGGGCCCTACTTCGAACTTTTCGCCAGGTTCCGGAGGCCGGGCTGGGACCAATGGGGCAACGAGGATGTCGAAGTTAACTCCTTTCATGGGGTCGCCAAACGGAAAGCGCACGGCGACCCGCAGATGAGACTTTTTGAGAGCCCAAGGGGATATGGAAATAAAAAGGCCAAGTAGTAAAGCGAGACCCTGAAACTGGAACTCCCCGATTTAATCAATAATCCGCCGTCCCGTTAAATCTTCCTTCCCCGCTTCGTCAGCCCGTTCCATAAAAGGCTTCCCACGCTCTGTCCGCCCTCGTAGGGCGTCCCCTCAAGAATCAGCGATTCAACCCTGAGCTTCAGTAAATCCTTCGGCTTCATCGCGAGCGGATTCTTGTTGAGGATCACCATGTCGGCCGTCTTGCCCGTCTCGATGCTCCCCCGCTCGTTCTCATCGAAGCTCGTCCAGGCCGCGTTGATCGTAAAGAGCTTGAGCGCCTCCTGCACGGAGAGCGACTGTTCGGGGACGTAATGGTTGCACGCGGCCCAGATGCCGAAGACCGGGTCGGGAAGCGTGCAGGGCGCGTCGGAGCCGCCGCTCATCACGATACCCATGTCGGCGATTTTCCGAAGCGGCGAAAGCCGGTAGGCGCGCTCGCCCATGATCCCCTCGATGTATTCCAGGGGCTCCAGGTTCCAGTGGATAAAGGCGGGCTGCATGGCCAGCGCGATCCCCAGGTCCGCGCATTTCTTCAGGCCGTCCGCGGTGGGAAGGCAGGCGTGTATGATGGTGTGGCGATGGTCGTCGCGCGGGAAGTCTTTCAGCGCGGCCGTAAGGGCGCGCACGGCCTGGTCGAAGGCGGCGTCGCCGATGGCGTGCATCTCGATCTGCAGACCGGCGCGGTTGGCCTTTTTGGTGAAGGCGATGACGGCGTCGTCCGGATAGAAGAGCACGCCGCGGTTGCCGGGATCGTTCGTATACGGAAGGTTCATCGCGGCGTCGACCGAGCCGAAACATCCGTCAAGCGCCGTCGCAAAGCAGCCCCCTATGCGGGGAAGCTTGCGCCGCGTGGCCTTTTTCACGTCCATGGTCTGAAAGTACACCCGAATCTGCAGCGGGCCGGCCGCGCCGCGCGCGAAGGCGCGCTCCAGGTCCACGTCCATGTCCAGGGGAAAGCCGACGCCCGAGACCGTGTGGATCATGCCGATCCCGCGAGCGGCCATGAAGTCCGCGGCGTCGATCATCCCGCCGATGTTTTTTATGAGCGAGACCTTTTTCGTGACAAAGTCCGTACACGCGAAAAACGCCTCCTGGTTCATCTCGCCGCTGTCGGCATGGAAGCCGCGCAGCGCGCGCATCCTCGCGGGAAGCATGTCGATGAGCCTCGAGTTGAGAATGCAGGCGTGGCCGTCGTACTTCACCAGGAAGACGGGCCGGTCGGCGCATACGGAGTCGATCTCGGCGCGCGAAAGCAGGCGCTTTTCCTTTACGCTGTGCGTCGATGCGCCGAATCCCATCACGAGGGGATCGTCGTTCTCAGCGGCGAATTCGGCGATCGACTGCCGCATCTCGTCGATCGATGCGGCGCCGCGGATGTCGAGGCCCGCGTTGAATATGGCGAAGGAGGCGAAGTGCACGTGCGTGTCGGCGAAGGCCGGAAGGAGCGCCCGTTCCCCCAGCGCGACCCGTTCGGCGCCGGCGTAGCGCTCGGGCAGGTCCTTCCCGACGAAGGCGATCCGCCCGGCGTCCTCGACGCAGAAGCGATGAACGCTGTTCTTCGCGTCGCAGCTTATGATGCTCCCTTCGTATACATTCATCGGATACCTCCCGTTTGTACCGCACTGCGCGACACCATTCACGATCATCATACACCCCGCGCCGTGGATGTCAATCACCCGATTGCGCCGGGACCGGTTTCGATATTGTGTCCATGTTAATTAATTCGGTCTCGCAACGGGCGCGGGGATTTTTTATTGCGTCGGCGCCCCTTTTAACGCATACTCGTGATGATGGCCTTCGACGCGTGCGCCCGCCGCGTCACAGGCGTTTCCCTCGCGATGAACGAGGACACGGACGGAACACAGCATGTCATATAAAAAAACCATAGGCGCGCGGACATACGCGTTCACCTCGCTGAAGGACCTGCTGGCAAAGGCCTCTCCCGCGCGCTCGGGAGATCTGCTCGCCGGCGTCGCCGCGGAAAGCGCCGAGGAGCGCGCGGCCGCGCAGATGGCGCTCGCCGACGCTTACCTGTCGGACTTCCTGCGCGAGGAGATCGTTCCGTACGACGAGGACGAGGTCACGCGCCTCACCCTCGACGCGCACGACGGGGACGCGTTCGCCGAAATCTCATCGCTTACCGTGGGCGAGTTCCGCAACTGGCTCCTCCTCGACGGGACCACCGGCGACACGCTCAAACGGGTCTCTCCCGGCATCCTGCCCGAGATGGCCGCGGCCGTCTCCAAGCTCATGCGCAACCAGGACCTCATCCGCGCGGCCGCGAAGATACGCAACGTCACCGCGTTCCGGAACACCATCGGCCTTCCGGTGAGGCTCTCGGTGCGCCTGCAGCCGAACGATCCGGTCGACGACCCCAAGTCGATCGCCGCGCAGATCATGGACGGGCTTTTTTACGGCTGCGGCGACGCGGTCATCGGCATCAATCCCGCCTCGGACAATTACGGCTCGGTGACGGAGCTTCTGCGCCTCCTCGACGGCATCATCACCCGGTTCGCCATACCGACACAGGGCTGCGTGCTCACCCACATCACCACGACGATAAAGGCCATCGAAAAGGGCGTGCCGGTGGACCTCGTTTTTCAGTCCATCGGCGGAACGCAGAAGGTGAACGAGAGCTTCGGCGTGAGCGTCGCCACGCTCCGCGAGGGATTCGAGGCGGGCGCGTCGTGTAAGCGCGGGAGCGTCGGTTCCAACTTCATGTATTTCGAGACCGGCCAGGGAAGCGCCCTCTCCGCCGGCGCGCACCACAACGCCGACCAGCAGACGCTCGAGGCGCGCGCCTACGGCCTCGCGCGCGCCTTTAAGCCCCTATTGGTCAACACCGTTGTCGGCTTCATCGGCCCGGAATATCTCTACGACGGCAAACAGATCATCCGCGCGGGCCTCGAGGACCATTTCTGCGGCAAGCTTCTCGGCCTTCCCATGGGCGTCGACATCTGCTACACCAACCACGCCGAGGCCGACCAGGACGACATGGATACGCTGCTGACGCTCCTCGGCGTGGCCGGCTGCAATTTTATAATGGGCGTGCCGGGGGCCGACGATATCATGCTGAACTACCAGAGCACCTCGTTCCACGACGCGCTGTACGCGCGCGCAGCGCTGGGCCTGCGCCCCGCTCCCGAGTTTGAGGACTGGCTCAAGCGCATGGGGATTTTCGACGAGCGGCTCGTCCCGGCGGAGCTTCGGCCAGGCAACAGGTTGCTGGAAGGAGTGGAGGCGATTCAAGATTTTAAGATTAAAGATTGATGATTATAATGAGAATCCGGATGGAAAGATCCGGTTAAAACCATGACCATGGACGAAAAGAATAATAAAACTCAAACCGTCATCCCCAATCCCTGGGATTCTCTGAAACGCTTTACCGGCGCGCGCATAGCCCTGGGGCGCTGCGGCGCGTCATTGCCCACGGGAGAGCTCCTCCGCTTCCGCCTCGCGCACGCGCGCGCGAAGGACGCGGTGTACACGGCGCTCGACTACGAGCGGCTGAAGACCGACATGGAGCGTATCACCGGAACGGACGCGCTCCTCCTCGATAGCAGGGCACACGACCGCGCGGAGTACCTCAAGCGCCCCGATCTCGGGAGGCGGCTCTCGGAGGAATCGGCCGCCCTGCTCGCTTCCCGCGCGCCGGGCGCCGCTTATGATATCGCCCCCGTAATAAGCGAAGGGCTCTCCGCCATCGCGATCGAGAGGAACCTTCGGCCATTCCTGGAGCTCTTCTGCCCGGAGCTGCGCCGCGCCGGTCTCTCCGCCGCGCCGGCATGCCTGGTGCGCCAGGGGCGCGTGGCGGTCGCCGACGAGGTCGGCTCCCTCTTCGGCGCCCGCATCGCGGTCATCCTTATCGGCGAGCGGCCGGGCTTAAGCTCCCCCGACAGCATGGGAATTTATCTCACCTTCGGGCCACGGCCGGGCACCACCGACGAGCGGCGCAACTGCATTTCGAACGTGCGCCCGGAGGGCATGTCGTACGAGGCCGGCGTATCGAAGCTCATGTATCTCATCACGCAGTCGCTCCGCCTCGGGCTTTCGGGAATTGCGCTTAAGGACGAGCAGCCTATCGGGGGGGAGCTCCAGGGCGATTCGCACGCACTCGGCGGCGGGGAATAATTCCGATGGATCAATCAATCCGCCCGGCATGAACCGGGCGGCATCAGCTTGCAATCACGGCGACGAACGGAGGGGAGCGTGTGCCCGCCCGCCACTTCCGGGACTCGGATTACGGGCGATTCGCCGCAGGGGCAGGTACCAGCCTAAATCAACCGCGCCATCAATACGCCTTCAATGCCCATAATCCGTCCGAGCACCGTTTCGTCGGCGCCGTTGTCAACATCGATTATGTTATACGCATAATCTCCCTTGCTCTTGTTGAGCATGTCGGCGATATTAATTTTATGCTCTGCAAGCATAGGGGTGATCTGTCCGATCATGTTGGGAACATTGCGGTTGGCGACCACCAGCCGCTTTTTGCCGGAAAACGGAAGTACGCACTCGGGAAAATTTACCGAATTATGAATGTTCCCGCTTTCAAGAAAATCGACCAGCTGATTTACCGCCATTATGGCGCAGTTTTCCTCCGACTCGGGGGTCGAGGCCCCGAGATGGGGTACCGGAATCACGTTATCCATAATGACGATGTCATCGGTGGGAAAATCGGTCACGTAAAATGACACGGTGCCGTTCGAGAGGGCTTCCCTGAGATCGGCATGGCTGACCAGCTCCCCCCGGGCGAAATTGATCAGGCGCGCCCCCTTTTTCATCATCCCGAATTTCCCCGCGTTCATCATCTCGCGGGTGTCCTTATTCAGCGGAGTGTGCAGGGTTATATAGTCCGATTCCGATATCAGGCTGTCGAGGCTCGTCGATTTTTTTACCGACCTCGACATTCCCCATGCCGATTCCACCGATATGTACGGGTCATAACCCCATACGTCCATGCCCAGGGCGACCGCGTCGTTGGCCACCATGACCCCGATGGCCCCCAGCCCGATTACGCCGAGCCTTTTACCCCTGATCTCGGGCCCCACGTAAGCCGACTTGTGCTTTTCCACCAGCGCCTTTATGTCGGCACCGCTGCCGGCCTGGCTTTTAACCCAGGAGATTCCCGGATAAATACGGCGGGATGAAAGAAGTATGGCGAGCAGCACCAGTTCTTTGACGGCATTGGCATTGGCCCCGGGGGTGTTGAATACCACGATTCCTTTTGCCGAACACTTTTCAACCGGGATGTTGTTCACCCCGGCACCCGCACGGGCGATCGCCTTTAACGTCGCGGGAAACTCCATGGAGTGCATGTCCTGGCTGCGCACCAGAATCGCGTCCGGATTGATTATCTCCGAGGCGTACTCGTAGCGATCATGGTTTAGCAGATCAAGGCCCTTCGCTGATATTTTATTCAGAGTCTGTATTTTATACATAGGCCACTTTCCTGGTTTGTCTTTTTATTTGTTTTCAGTCTCAAACTTTTTCATGAAGCCGACGAGCTTTGTTACCCCTTCGGCCGGCATGGCGTTATAAATGCTCGCCCTCATTCCCCCGACGCTGCGGTGTCCCTTTAGCTCGACAAGACCGATCGCCCCGGCTTCCTTGATGAACTTTTTGTCAAGTTCATCGTTGCCCGTAACAAATGGAACGTTCATGAGCGACCTGTCCTTTTTAACCACGGTACCCTTGAACATTTTCGACTCATCGAGATAATCATAGAGCACCGCGGCCTTTTCCCTGTTCATTTTCTCAATGGCCGGGATACCGCCCTTTTCCTTTATCCGCTCAAACACCAGTTTCGCTATGTATATCCCGTATGTGGGAGGCGTGTTGTACAGGGACTTCTCGTCGGCATGGGTCTTGTAATTGAACATGGTCGGGGTTATTTCCATGGCGTTGCCGATCAGGTCTTTTCTGATTATTACGACGGTAACGCCGGCGGGTCCGATATTTTTCTGCGCTCCCGCAAAGATAATGCCGAACCTGCTTACATCGACCTTCTCCGAAAGTATGTTTGACGACATGTCGGCGACCAGCGGCACCGGGCCGGTATCGGGGAAGGAGGTGTACCTCGTGCCCTCTATCGTGTTGTTCGAACATATATAAAAGTAATCGGCATCCGCGCTGAATGATTTTTTATCGAGATCGGGAATGTAATTAAAGTTTTTATCCTCGGAAGAGGCGATAATGTTGACCGTACCGTACTTCTTCGCTTCGGCAATGGCCCTCTGGGTCCATGCGCCGGTATGTACCAGGTCGGCTTTTTTACTTTTTGCAAACAGATTTACGGGCACCATGGCGAACTGGCTCGAGGCCCCGCCCTGAAGAAAAAGGACCTCGTAGGTGTCGGGAATATTCATTATTTCCCTCAACGACGATTCAGCCCCCTTGATAATGGCGTCATAGTCAGGCGACCGGTGGCTCATCTCCATAACCGACATCCCGGACGCGCCATACTCCACCAGTTCGCCGGCGGCCTTTTTCAAAACCTCTTCCGGAAGGGCGGCGGGCCCCGCCGAGAAATTATACACTCTGGCCATATTGTACACTCCTTACCATAAATTGACAGTAGACCTGTCGCAAAACCTGGGGGCATCCCCCGGCCGCAGGCGGAGGGAAAAAGCCGCATTAACCAGTCATACAACAAATCAATTTCTGATTATATGCCTTCAAAACGAGGAAACCTCTGGTCCGGGGTTTCCTCGTTTCGTGGTATGCCGCAGACAATGCAAACTGTACTCGACAAAGTCTCTCCGACGCACCCGACACCCGTGGAATACCGGCACTCCCAACATATCCCTGGACCGTATAGAACGACCTTTCATCAACAAAAACTAATATCCATTCACCCCCGGTCATATAGTCAACTATTTTTACTCGGTGCGGGCAAAATACTGCCATCGTCATGCCGTTATTTCGGATATTTTCGATCCACACCACACTCTGGCGCCACGGTAATTTCGGGCTCGGATGAAA
Organism: Spirochaetota bacterium; assembly: GCA_035477215.1. Lineage (NCBI taxonomy): Bacteria > Pseudomonadati > Spirochaetota > Spirochaetota bacterium. The sequence goes on from DATIKU010000053.1 coordinate 25,149, forward strand.
CCGGGATACGACAGCCCTTTCCACAGAGGGCAAATCAGCCGGCCCAATGGAATTGACAAAAGGTATGCCGTGCCGTATGCCCGGCGGCCCCGTCCCGTGGATTTTATTCCTTAAAAAAACCCGACCGGATTTGGTCACTGAATTCCCAAGTATTATAACGGGATGATCATCGGTCCAATCCGGAAGACCGCGATATCGTCAGACAAGGTCGATCCAGTTTCCACCAGCACTCATCAGAAAAAACGATTCCGGCCTTCCGATCATAAAAATCCGTTCTCCGCGTACCACCGTCCCGCGTCGGCCACCATCTCCTCGATGGAGACGATTTTAAAGCCGAGTTCGCGCTCCGCCTTCGACGAGTCGTACTTCGGGAAGACGGACATGTAGCGCGCCTGTCCGGGATTGAGCTCCGGGGGCTTTCCGGTGAAATTCGCGATGAACTCCATTAGATATCCGTACGCTACGGTCATCCACGGGCTCATGGTGAAGCGCGGCGGGCGCGCCCCGACCGAGGCGGCGATGACCGCGAAGACGCGCCGGTAGGTTTCGTTCACCCCGCCGCAGATGTAACGCTCGCCGGGCCTGCCCTTCGTAAGGGCCATAACGTGCGCGCGGGCCACTTCGCGCACGTGCGCCCACGGCGCGCCGCCGGGAAGCACGGCGGGCACTTTGCCGTCGCGCAGGTCCATGAAGAGGCGCCCAAACTGCAGGGTGTGGTCGAAGGGGCCGATCATGCTACCGGGGTTTATCACCACGACCTTCAGTCCCTTCGCTACGTACGAGAGGGCCAGGCGCTCGCCCTCCCTCTTGGTATCGGCGTAATTATAGCCTGTCCCGCCGTAGTTATACGAGCCCCACTCCTCGTCGGCGAGTCCTTCCGGGTTGTATCCGAGCGAATCGACGGTGCTGGTGTGTACCACGCGCTTTACCCTCGCCGCGTGCGCCGCCTCCATGACGGCGCGCACTCCGTCCACATTGGTCATGCGCTGGCGCCCGAAACGCTTCTTCCAGAAGCTTGTGTCGCCCGCGGCGTGGATCACCGCGTCGACGCCCTTTACGGCGCGCGCGACGGCGTCCGCGTCGGCCACATCGCCGAAAGCCGGCTCGACACCCCTGCGCTCGATATATGATGTTTCGGAACCAGGGAGGGAGAAGGCCCGGACGGTGTGCTTTTTCTTTAAGCATTCATGCACGATGTTCGTGCCGAGGAAGCCTGACGCGCCGGTAACAAGGATTTTCATGAAAGCATGATAGCAGTCGGAGGATGGCATGTCAATCACAATGAACTGCCGGGGCGAACCGGGTGCGCTCTCAAATAATTTTATGATTGACTAATCGTTTTCAAACATAGACTACCCATTATAATAAAAAATAGTACACCTTAAAACTCAGGGTGGAAACCAATGGAAATTATCATCGCGCGGAATTATGAGGAAATGAGCAAGATTTCGGCGGACATTATAGCATCGCAAATCAGGAAAAAGCACGACTCCGTCCTCGGCCTCGCCACGGGGGACACTCCCCTGGGCACCTATAAGGAACTCGTGCGACTCCACAGGGAGGAAGGTCTGGATTTTTCCAAGATCAAGTCCTTCAACCTTGACGAATATCACGGGCTTGCCCCCCTGCATCCCAACAGCTACAACTTCTTCATGCAGGAGCATTTATTCAAACACATCAACACGATACCCGCCAATGAATACGTGCCGCAGGGCAATACCGAAGACCCGGAGGAATTTTGCGCCTGGTACGAGCGGAAGATACACGAGGCGGGAGGAATCGATCTTCAGGTGCTGGGAATCGGAAGAGACGGCCATATCGCCTTCAATGAGCCCGGCTCCTCCCTGGCAAGCCGTACAAGGGTGAAGGCGCTGGTGAGCAGTACCATCGAGGACAACTCGCGCTTTTTCAGCAGCATTGATGAAGTCCCCAGGTTCGCCATCACCATGGGGGTCGGGACAATACTGGACGCCCGCAAAATACTCCTTGTCGCCAACGGCCTCAAAAAGGCCGAAGTATGCGCCCAGTTTATTGAAGGCCCCGTCACCAGCCAGATAACCGCATCGGCCCTGCAGCTTCACTCCCACGTAACGGTTGTTCTCGACGAGGAGGCCGCCTCGAAGCTCCAGAGACGGGAATATTACAACTGGGTCAAGAATAACAAGCAGCTCATCCATAAAAAAATCGGCCGGTAAGGCGTATCCATGAATGCAATCATTAAGACGCTTGATAACGTTATTGCGCGTTCACCGTTCATCGCTTCCATTCTCGCAATACAAAATGGCGACGGTTCTTCTTTCCGCATGCTTACGGACAATGAAATCACGCAACTTCAAAACCAGGGGAACCGCTCCCGCGAATGGGAACTGGTCCGCGTTTGTGAAGGATTCACTCCGGAGTCAATATTCGATTCGACCTTTGCCGGCGAATGCCTTATCGGACGTTTCGATAAAATCGATCTGAACATTCGCGCTTCGATTACCCACCGCGCCGGCATTTACAACAGCATGGTAATTGGATCGACAATCAGCGACAACTGCCTCATCCGTGACGTCGGAATCATCGCGAACTACCATATCGGGAACAACGCGGTCATATTCCAGGTCAAAGAGCTGTCGGCTTCGGGAAAGCGGGGTTTCGGCAACGGGAGCACTATTACCATCGGGAATGAAACCGGGGGCAGGGAGATAGCATCCTATGCCGAGATGACCATCCCCGTCGCCGAAGCGGTGTTGAGAAACAGAAATAATCCCGAACTGCAGCGCAGTTATGCGAACTTTATCGAGTCATACATGTCGCGCTGCACGCTTCTCCACGGCGTGGTGGGGGCAAATGCGAGGGTAGCCTCCACTTCCATAATCAAGGACTCGTACATAGGAGGCGACGTCAACATTGACGGAGCGACGTTGGTGGAGAACTGCACCGTCCTTGGCTCTCCCGGAGAAGAAACCACCATCAGCCATGGTTCCATCGTCAGAAATTCCTGCGTGCAGTGGGGTTGTAAAGTCACCTCGATGGCCATCGTCGAAAACTCCATCCTGACCGAACACTCGCACGTCGAAAGACACGGGAAGGCGACCAACAGCATAATAGGCCCCAATTCGGGCATAGCCGAGGGCGAAGTAACCTCCTCCCTCATCGGCCCCTTCGTCGGATTCCATCATCAGTCGATGCTTATCGCCGCGCTGTGGCCCGAGGGGAAAGGCAATATCGGATACGGCGCAAACATCGGTTCCAACCACACATCCAGGGCTCCGGACCAGGAGATCTGGTGCGGAGAAGGACTTTTTTTCGGCCTCGGGGTCAATGTTAAATTCCCCGCGAATTACGTCAATTCGCCCTACTCGGTAATCGCCACCGCGGTCGTTACCCTTCCCCAGAAGGTGGAGTTTCCCTTTTCATTAATAGCAAAACCGGAGAGCCGCCCGGCAGGGATTCCAGAACCCTATAACGAGCTATTCCCCGGATGGGTCCTCGCACACAACCTTTACGCCATTCTCAGAAATGAGGGCAAATTCAAAAAAAGGAATAAGGCCCGACGGACGGAATTTAATTTCAAAGTGTTTCGCCCGGATACGGTCAAAAAAATGATCTCGGCCAGGGAGTCCCTCGCGGGTATTGCCGAAATTAAAGAAACCTATACCTCTGATGATATTGCCGGTGCGGGGAAAAACTTCATGACCGAGAAAAGCAGGAGGGAAGGTATTCATACATACTCATTTTTCATCCAGTATTATGCCCTGCTGGCCCTCATGGAGAAGCTGTCGAAGGACCTTGCCCTTAAAAAAGGCCCTGCCTCCGTATACGAACCCGATTCCGACAACACTGAATGGGAGTTCGTGCGCGACATTCTTACATCGGAACAATTCGACAGGGCAGGCCCCAGAGACAACATGTCCAGGCTGATCCAATTCCACCAAACCGTGTTGAAGAATACAATTCAGTCGAAAGAAAAGGACGACATAAGGGGAAGGCGCATCATCGACGATTATGATCACATAAACGTTAAGGCCGAAGATGACGGTTTTATCCGTGAAGCCGGGGAATCGATGAAGAGGAGCATCGGGGAAATAGAAAAGCTTATGGGAGAATCAAAGTGGTAGGATACGCATCTGTTCTTCGAGGCCCCTTCTTTACGGGAAAAAATCACTGGAAAAATTGAATTATCACTGCCGTTTTAATGCCAAAGAAAGCGAAACAATATCACAACAGGACAGGAAGGACGGGCGAAAAAAGCGCCATTGCCCGGCACGGCGCTCGTTCTCGCACTTCTTCCCTTTCCTGCGGGGAACCTCGAGGCAAAGGACCTCACCGATAATGTCCGAAAAGGGCCCGGACCTAAACTCATGAAGCTCTCCGACGGGATGACGCACAACGATGTCAGCGGCCCCCGGAAGGGCGGAGTCGTCGTTCTGGCACACGGCAACGCCGGGCCGTCCGGTTCGCCGCATGCTAACGAAGAATACTGCCCAGAATTCCCCGCACCAGCCGTGCGCCGGCCTTGCCGGCTATCTGCCTGCCGAGCGTGCTTCCGATACTTCGCGCCATGCCCTTTGTAAAGCTCTCGGCCACGGTCTGTCTGCCGCGTCCTTTGGCGGCGGCCGGTTTCTTCCCGACCCCGCCGGCTTCCCCGTCCTCTTCCGGCTCTTCTGTTTTGACGCGCTTCTCCGCCTTCTTTGCCAGAATCTCGTAGGCCGACTCGCGGTCGATATCCTTTTCGTATTTGCCTCTCAGCTTTGACGATTTCAGGAGGTCCTTGCGCTCTTCATCGGTGATGACCCCCAGGCGGCAGCCCGGCGGGCGCACAAACACACGCTCCACCATCCCGGGGACCCCCTTCGGATCGAGGAAGCTCGCCAGCGCCTCGCCCACGCCCAGCTCGGTGATGGCCTTGCCGGTATCGATATCGGGATTGGCCCGGAAGGTCTCCGCGGCCGACCTTACCGCCCTCTGATCCTTCGGCGTGAACGCGCGCAACGCGTGTTGCACGCGGTTGCCAAGCTGCCCCAGCACCTCCTCGGGTATGTCGAGCGGGCTCTGGGTGACGAAATATACGCCAACGCCCTTCGAGCGGATGAGCCGCACAACCTGCTCGATCTTCTTCACGAGCGCTTTTGGCGCGTCGTTGAACAGAAGGTGCGCCTCGTCGAAAAAGAAAACCAGCAATGGTTTGTCGGCGTCACCGCGCTCGGGGAGCTCCTCGAAGAGCTCCGACAGCAGCCACAGCAGGAAGGTCGAGTAAAGCACCGGGTGCAGCACCAGCTCCTCCGCGGATATGATGTTGATCACACCGCGCCCCTTGCCGTCATGCTTGATGAGATCGTTGATATCGAGGTCGGGCTCGCCGAAAAAAACCTCGCCGCCCTGCTGCTCGAGCGGCAGGAGCTTGCGTTGTATGGTCTGGACGGTCTGCTTGGATATCTGGCCGTATTCGGCCGAAATTGAATCCGCATTGTCCGCAAGGTGCTGAAGGGCCGCCTTGAGGTCTTTCATGTCGAGCAACAGCAGGCCCGCGTCGTCGGCCATCTCGAAGAGAAGGCTCATTGTCGTGCTCTGGGCCTCGGAGAGCTCGAGCAGGCGCGACCAGAGGTCGGGGCCCATGTCGCTCGCCGTGGCGCGCATGGGCAGGCCCTTTTTCCGGTACAGGTCCCACAACTCGACGGGGTTCGCACGGTAGGCGAAATCCACCATCCCCATCATCTTTACCCGCTCTTCGATTTTTTCATGCGTCTTTCCGGCCTGGCTGAGTCCGGCGATATCGCCCTTTATGTCGGCGACGAAAACGGGAACCCCTATTTCGGAAAAGACCTCGGCCATCATCTGCAGGGTGACCGTCTTCCCCGTCCCGGTCGCCCCGGTTATGAGCCCGTGGCGGTTCGCCATCGACGGCTCGAGAAATGCCTTTGCTTTGCCCTGCCCCATCAGGATTTTATTATCGCTCATCCTTTCCCTCCCGGTATTGCGACTGGTGACTCCATATCATGTATATCCTTCCCCCACTGGAACATCGAGCAGATCATAAATAAAATGATTTTGCAATCCAATTTATTTTACGTCCGCGTGGCAAACGGGCAACGATCCCGACGGACACGGGAGGCCCATGAGTTTCCCCGATATGAGGAGATCACCGGATTCTCGGCACGAGAGGTGATCGGGAAAACAACGCCGAAGCGGTAAGAATCGAGACCGACCTTGGTGAAATAACGGTCGGCGCGAAGACCGCGTCCACCCTTGGCATAATAATAAACGAGCCGATCACCAACGCGATGAAATACGCCGTGGGCGGCCGCGAGAACGCGCTTCTGCGATTTTCGACGACCGAAAGGAGCGGCGCGGTGCTCATCGAGTTCGAGGACAACGGACCCGGCATACCCGGATCGGTCACCCTTGAAAATTCGACCATATTTGGCATGCAGCTCGTTGGCATGCCGGCGGAACGGCATGGCGGCACGATCCGTATTGAACGGCAGGGCGGAATACGGTATATAATCGAATTCAGGGAATAAACTTATTGTTCATCAAGTCACTCCATCTAAAATATCTTGACAACACCCCGCCGCAGCCCTACACTCGTGCAGGTTCAACACGGTACGGCGGGCTCCTTAACCAGGCCCCGCTCCAATCGTCCGTTTCGAGGTAAGACATGAATTACAGGCTGGTGCGTCAGTTCTCCATCAACGCAAGCGACAACTTCTTCAATTTTTTTTATAAGATCGTCGATTTCTTCAAAATGTTGATCGAGCTCTGGTGGGCTTTTTACGACATATGGCAGGCGTTCTTCCTGATATTCTTCAATATTTTCATGTACGTCTATTATCTGATAATATTCATAATCGACAAGCTCACCGAATCCGAGGCCACTCTTTTCTTCTGGCGGAAGCTTCCCACAAGCGTACCCTACCAGCCCGGCAGGGTCTACATTAAAGACCTGCACAACCCCATTCCCGCAGCGTACGGGCGGCAGACCGCGGTGGCCGTATCACAGGGCGTGGCGAGTGCCGTTTCCGCGGCGAAACAATCAATCGCAGCGCCGCTCACCAGCGTTCGCAAACATGCGGCCGGTGCGCGCGGTTCCATATTTAAAAAGCTTCTGGAGATTATTTCAACCGTGCTCGGAGCGGTATGGATCGTAGTAAGCTTCCCGTTCAGGAAAATCGGCGCTGCGCTATCGGGAAAGATGAAACCGGTGCCGAGGGAAGAGCCGGCCGGATCGAAGAGCCTGATCGACGAATACCTCAAGGAGTACGAACAGCGCAGGAAGCCATAGGCTTTTCAATCAGCGCGAAATACAATATCACCACGTTGCCTTTATCGTTCCACGCCGTCTCGCAGAAGTGACGCATGAGCGACAGACCCCTGCCGCGATTCTTCAGTGTGCCGGTGGCCGGCGTGCACGCATCCGGCCTGAAACCCCCGCCCTCGTCGCCGATGGCTATGCGCAAACGTCCCGCCGCGTGCGATACGACAACGGTAACCTTCTTCGCCGGGTCCCATCCGTTACCGTGCTCCATGGCGTTGGTGACCGCCTCGTCGATAACGAGATGTAACTTTTGCCTGTCGATGACGGTCGAAAGCCCCGCCCCGGCCACGGCTCGCACGACCGCGCCCACCGCCCCACCCGTAGACTCCCTGAGGCCTGGAAACGAAATGGACAGTATCTCCCGTCCGCACGGGTATGTCATTCCTTCATTTTGCCTGTTCATGTCCTTTTCCGCCCTTCCGGCGTTTGGTCGCGGCCGGGAAGATGCTGAATAATCAGTATAGTGAGCAAATATAAATTATCAGATTAATTGTCGACGTTTAAATGATTTAAACCAAATGAGGGCCGGCGGCGCAGGACGAATGACCCGCTCCCGGCCTCGCAACCGGGAGCCTGGCATCGGAACGAAAAGACTCAGCGTCCGAGATATGAACGAACCCGTGCCACGATAGTGTCTTTCGTAAAACCGAAGCGCCCGGCGAGCACCCCGGCCGGTGCGGAAGCGCCGAAGTGCTCGAGGGTGACGTACAGCGCACCATCGCCCGCGTAGCGCTCCCATCCCATGGAAATCCCCGCCTCAACGACGACGCGCCGGGAAACCGACGCGGGTAAAACGCCCCGGCGATAGCTTTCCGGCTGTTTTTCAAACAGGTCCCACGAGGGGAACGAGACCACACGCGCACCTATACCGGCGGACTCCAGCTCTTTCGCCGCCTCAAGCGCGATATGCACCTCCGATCCGCTCGCAAGGAAGAGGATATCGAGCGCGCGCTTCGGGTCCCATAACACGTAGGCGCCGCGATGCAGGCCGAGCGCGCCGCCCGTACCGCGCTCGAGAACGGGAATGTCCTGCCGTGTAAGAAGAATGGCCGTGGGCCGCGAATCTCCCGAAAGCGCTGCGAGCCACGCCTCCCTGGTCTCCTCGGCATCGGCCGGTCGGATTACCGAGAGTCGCGGGATTGCGCGCGCAGCAGCGAGCTGCTCGACCGGCTGGTGGGTTGGGCCGTCCTCTCCCACAAAAAACGAATCGTGCGTAAATATATAGATTGAGCGCAGCCCCGCCAGCGCCGCAAGCCGTACCGGCGGCCGCATATAGTCCATGAAGACGAAGAAGGTGGCCGAATACGGAATAAACCCGCCGTAATAGGCGATACCGTTCTGGATTGCGCCCATCGCGTGCTCGCGGATGCCGAAATGGATATTGCGGCCGATTGCGCCCCTGCCGGTTTCGCCGAACCCTTTCACGAACGACTTGTTGCTGGGGGCGAGGTCCGCCGAACCGCCTGCCAGGTTGGGAAGCTCCCCAAACAGCGCCTCGAGCACTTTCCCGCCGGCGCTCCGCGTGGCGATGTTTTTACCGGCTTCGAAAACGGGAAGCGCACCGCGCAGGGCGTCCGCGTCCACGGCGCTGAAAAAAATCTCCCAACGTTTTTTCAGCGCCCCCGTCACGGTTTTCCCGAACATCGATTTCCATGTATCGTATTCGACCTCGATCTCCCCGCGTCTGCGGGCAAAGATTTCGTAAACCCTCTCATTGACACAGAAAGTGCCGTCGGGATCACAGCCAAGGTTCGCCTTGGCCTTCTTCACTTCGTCCTCGCCGAGCGGTGCGCCGTGCGATTCCTCGCTTCCCTCCCTTCCCGGGCTTCCCTTTGCGATGCGCGTCTTAGCGATTACAAGCGACGGACGGGCGGTATCACGGCGCGCGGCGGCGAGCGCCGCCTCAATCTCGTCACAGTCGTGCCCGTCCGCCGTTTGCACATGCCATCCGCACGCGGTGAACCGTGCGGCCACGTCTTCGGAAAAGGCCAGGTTTGTCGACCCTTCAATGGTTATCTCGTTGGAATCGTAAATGACGATAAGCCGGCCCAGGCCCCAGTGACCGGCAAGCGAGGCCGCCTCGTACGCAACACCCTCCATCAGGTCGCCGTCGCCGGCAAGAGCATAGATGAAATGATCGATGACCGGATTCACCCCGTTGAATTCGGCGCGAAGCAGCTCCTGCGCCAGCGCCATACCCACGGCATTCGCCACGCCCTGGCCCAGGGGGCCGGTGGTGGTCTCCACTCCCGGCGTGTGGCCGAATTCCGGATGCCCCGGCGTCCGGCTTCCCCACTGGCGAAAGCTTTTCAGGTCGTCGATAGAAAGATCATACCCGGACAGATGGAGCATGGAATACAAAAGCATCGAGCCGTGGCCGGCGGAGAGTACGAAGCGGTCGCGGTTCGGCCATGCCGGATCGGACGGACTATGCTTAAGCGCTTTCAGCCAGAGGACTGCGGCTATTTCGGCGCATCCCATCGGCATGCCGGGGTGCCCGGACTTCGCTTTCTGAACGCCGTCCATGGCAAGCGTACGGATGGTTGTAGCTACGAGCTGCATTTCGTCTTTCGCGATCTTCATCGGGAAACTCCTTTTGGGATAGTGGTGGCGCCATTCGACCGTTTAAAAACCGCATCGCGGCCGCGTGCCGTAAAGCAGAATTTTATTTTTTGCCTGTTTGCAACCGGTGCAAGCTGCGAATTGAACTATAACCGGTTTTTATGATTGCATTTTCGACCCGCCCGGGACAAGAAACCTCATGATTACGCCCGATGAGGCCCGATGTTAAACAAACTGAAACATTCGGTACGCGCCTATCTCTCGGTGCTGAACATGTCACAGACGGCGTCCCTCATCGCCAAGCGACTGGAAACCGATCCGCGCCATGATCGCGAGACACCGCTGTGGATTCATGCGGCGCTTTTTATCATCACCTGCGCCACGACCACGCTCGCCGGAGCGCAGGCGCGCCCGACGCTCATCGAAAGCATACTGAGCGGCCTTCCATTTTCCATCACCATCATGACCATCCTTACCGCGCACGAGATGGGACATTACCTGGCGGCCCGCCGCTTCGGCGTGAGGGCGACGCTTCCCTACTTCATCCCGTTCCCCACAATGATCGGCACCATGGGCGCGGTGATCAAGATAAAGTCGCCCATCCTCGAAAAGCGCGCCCTCCTGTATATCGGGGCCATGGGCCCGCTCGTAGGCTTCATACTGAGCCTGACTGCGGTCATCGCCGGACTCTTCGTGTCCTCGGTCGCACCGCTCCCCGAGGCGGGCAAGGGCGAGGTCATGATCTTCGGCGATTCGCTCCTGTTCAAGGCCCTTGCCCGGCTCATTCACGGCGAAATCCCGGCCGGATCCGACATATACCTTTCACCCTATGCGTGGGCCGGATGGATCGGCTTCCTCGTCACCAGCCTCAACCTCATGCCGCTGGGGCAGCTTGACGGCAGTCACATTCTCTACGCACTGATAGGGCGCAGGCAGCTCTATTTCGGCTGGGCTGTCTTCGCCGGGCTCATCGTCCTGGTTTTCATCTGGCCCGGCTGGATCGTATGGGTGCTCATGGTGCTCTTTTTCCTTATGATCGGACACCCGCCCCTGCCCGAAAGCGCGCCGCTCTCCCGGGGAGAGCGATTGATCGGATGGTGCTGCGTGGCGATCTTCTTCCTTACGTTTATACCGGTGCCCGTCGACATCATTTAATACACGCCATACAGGCCTTATTAAAGAATTGACAGACTCCCTCGATTGTGCCATCTCGAATGTCATGCCCGGCGGACATTGCGCGCGCCGGAGCGACCGAACCAACCAGGAGGAACCATGAAAACCGGATTGTTTACGTCGTTAACGTGCGTCTCACTCGCCGGACTGCTGCTTGTTGCAGGGGTTCTCAACGCCCAGCGCAAACCGGATGCCGCGGCCGATCAGATGCTCGCGGACATGATGAGCAACGAGCAGATGACCGCTCTTCAGGCTCTGGCGAAGGTGAGAGACGGCGAACTCAACAAGGACGGGGTCAGGTACGAAACGGCGAAAAACAACCTCATCGCACTCATAAAAAATCCGAAGAAGGATTACACCGTCCGCGCACTGGCCGCGGAAATAACCGCCTACCACCAGGTGAAAAAGGCGCTGCCGGTACTCAGGGCAAGCGTAAAAACCGAGACCAACCCGATGCTCAAATACGCGTTTCAGAACTCGATCGAGAGACTGGAAGGAAATATCTCCGGCGAGGTGTACAGCGAAAGGCCGGCCTATTCCGGAACGCCCCGGTATTACGGCACTCCGGGATACGCGGGAACTCCCGGCTATTATGGGACGCCCGGATACATGGGGACGCCCGGATACATGGCGACGCCGCGGTATTAAATCCCCCAGGCGGCGCGGGAATGCGCATACGGTACGTCACTCATGTCCGATCGACGCCCCGGATGCGTCCCCGGGCGGGGAGAGCAGAAAACACATAAGATAGTCCTCGAGCGTCCTCTTGGGGCCTTCAAGGCGGGCGCGGGAGCGGAAACGCGCGTTTATCTTCCTGTCCCGAAACGATCGGTAAAGCTGGCGCGGGTCGTCTCCCTTATAACGATGCAGGGGGCTTTTCGGCCCCTTGCGCGCCATCGCCTCCTCCCTGGTCACCGAGCCCATCCCTCTCTCATCCATCTCCCCTCGAAGCGCGAGTATCTCCTCGTGGTTCATGCCGAAAATGAATTCTTCGAGCGCGTGCACCTCGTCCTCGCCTGTTTCGTCGCTCTGTAAAAAGTCGAACCAGGCCGGCTCGATATACCCGGAAATGACGAAAAGTTCCGAAAACCCCAGCATGGTCCCGAAATTCGGAATTAGCTTTTCGCGCGCCCTCCAGGCCCCCCGCAGAATGGGCTCGAACTCCCTCACGCCCGAATCCAGCCGGTACTCCCAGGTCCGCGCGAGCAGATGAGCCGCTTTCGAGCGCAGGCGCTCCGGCGAAGCGGCATTTTCGATGATGGAGATATACACCTCCTCGGCCATTATCGTGAAAACGTTATGCGCTATAAGATGGAGCACCTTTTCCTCGAAGGGCGAAAGATCGGCGACGTCACGCACGATGTAACGGAGCATGTTCAAAAAATTGATCTTGGCGATCGAGTAGCTGCGGCCGAGCACGGCCTTGGTGGGGATATGGAGGATCATGTCGGGGATGTCGTCGCGACACAGTGTCTCGACAAGGCTCTCAACCGAGCGCGACGCGGCCCCCAGCCGGTGCGCGGCGAGTATCGATGGATAGAAGGAAATGGAACGCCCCAGCTGTTCGAGAGCCATACGGTTGTTGCTGACGGCCTCGATCTCGGCGGACATGCCGCGCGAAGCGAGACTCTCGGTTACCGCGGTGATAATGCCGAGTTCCTCTTCGCTGAAAAGGACAATGTCTTTCGATTCCAAGCGTTCCCTGTTCATATCCCGCGCCCGGGCGAACATACCGCCGCGTCCGCAAGCCTATCATGAAGGCGCGGCGCTTACAAGTAAAAATGCGCCGGAGGCCTCAGAGGGGAAGCCTCATGCGGAGGATTTCGCGCCCCTCGTAGCTGCCGGCGGGGACAAAGAAATCCCCGAGGGCCGCCGGGGCAAAGGCGAACACTTCGCCGGTCAGATAGAAGTGCCCGGGGCGCGCAAATTTTTGTCCGAGATTGAATATCGAGTTGAGCGAGTCCGCGACAAGCATACCCGTTTCACCCTTGAGGCGGTAGACGGTGTTCCCGATATGCAGCGCAATCCTGTACGAAACCATGGCATTGAAGCCCGACTCCTCGATGCTGAACACCTTCCGCCCGAGCATCATCTTGAAACAGGCAAGGACCGCATCGCAGCGCCTGCCGTCAAATGGGAAGAGCGCAATCGCCCCGTATTCGGTCCACATCCAGATCTTTCCCCCGGCCGGGGTTACGCTCCGCTCCACATGTCTTAAAAAGGGTTCGATCGGATTGCGGAGGTTCGCGTCGCCGAAGGTTTTCTTGGACTCTTTCAGATTGTCGAGTTCGATGAACATGAAGCAGAACGTGTATTCCTGGCCGGGCCGGATTTCCTTCCAGTCCCTTCCCGATGGCTTAAAGGTCGACCGCGCGCCCGCGTCCTCGGGTGCTTTTCCGGGCGCCTCGCCGCTTCTGAAGAGGGCCGCGCAGCGTATGCGTTTCTCCGTCAATCCTGCCTGCAGTATCTCCCTGCAGATATAGTCGCAGGCCCCCCCGTGGAAGAGCGCGCCTGCGTCCTTTATCGAGTTTTTCGGATCGACAACCACGTAGCGCAGACCGTTATTTCCAGAAAGCAGCCGGAGCGCCTTTTTAAGCGCGGCATCGTCCATCCCCGAAACATCCAGGTACACCAGCGAGTCCAAAGCGATGCATGCCAGCCCCTTTTTCAACTCCCCGGTCTTCATGAACGAAACACCAAATTTCCACTTTATGGAAAGCCCGCTGAAGGCCTTGATCACCGATTTGGTTTCTGAGAATACGATTATTTCCACTACTCCTCCCAGCGCAGTTGGTAACCGTGCAGGGTGCTCCTGTCGCCGGTCGGCAGCGGGTAGAGCATCTCCTGAAGCAGAGGGTCGAGCGCGAGATAGACCACATTGCTCACGGTAACGGTATTGGGCCCGGTGTGCTCCGCCTCTATTTCCAGGGTGCGGTTTATCGTATCGCTCACTATATCTTCGGTGTTATGCCTGAACTCGCACGGCCCTCCATGGACGGCAAGGCGAACGCTGAGCGGAATTTTCAGCCGGCACTCCAGGCGATTATATAGAAAAAGATCGTGAAGGATGTCGAAAGCGGACAGCGTGGCCGCGTTGAATTTTTTGGCGAAGTAGAAGGCCACCAGGCCACCGTCGCCCTCCCAGTTCCAGAGCCGTCCCTCGCGGTGCTCAATTGAGCGCTGCACGATGCCGCGCAGGTCTCCGTAGGTCGCCTTAATCGTCTCCTCGGGATTTTCCCGCACCAGCGCGGTGCTCCCCACGATATCCAGCGAGAGAAAGGAAAACACGTATTCCTCCCCCTCAACGAGCGTCCCCCAGTTCCGGGTTCTGCGAATGCGCGAATCCTCGACGAAGGTGTGAAACTCCCGGTCAAAGATGAAACCCGCACCGTGGATTTCGGCCATGATCTCGCGCATGTGGGGAATAACGTACCGCCGGCCCATGAGCCCCTCGGTATGCATAACCACCAGGTGGGCGGCGAATTGAAGAACGAGTCGGTTGTCTTGCATGTCGTTGACGATCTGGCGCGCCGCTTCGCGGTTGGGGACCGACATATTCACCGGGAAACCGGTTCTTTCGTAGAGATTGTAATAGGGGATTGAGCGCTGGGCGAGCATCACCATCATATCGACCGACATCGATTCGATCAGCGCCTGAACCAGGAGGTCACGCAAACGAACGTTTGTCCTCATGTTGCCTTGTTCACACAGAATTTACGCGGTTTCCGACAGACCGCGGAATCGTCCCTCAGAAAACCGCCGCAATTAAAACAGGCTTTTTCCGCAAATGCAACAAAAAACGGTACCGGCCGTTTTTTTTCCGATTTCGCGTTATTCCGTCTGAAATCGGAGGCTATTTCCTTGACATACAATATGTGCATAATAATTTAGAGTATATTCGCACACTCAACCCGAGAGGCATTTCATTATGGGATCGACGATCAAGACTCCGCCCGCGGTCAAGCAGCTCCGTTTCGTCACCGCCACCACGCTTTTCGACGGACACGACGCGTCCATTAACATCTTCAGGCGCCTGCTTCAGGGAGCGGGCGCGGAGGTGATCCACCTGGCGCACAGCCGATCGGCGGACGAGATCGTCCAGACCGCCATCCAGGAGGAGGCGCACGCAATCGCGGCCAGCTCCTACCAGGGCGGCCATGTGGAGTTTTTCAAATACATGCGCGACCTGCTGGTACAAAGCGGCGCCGGCCATGTGCGGATATTCGGCGGCGGCGGCGGGGTGATAACGCCCGAGGAAATCCGCGAACTCGAGGAATACGGCATCACGCGCATATATTCGCCCGAGGACGGGCAGAAGCTGGGGCTCGAAGGAATAATCGCGGACATGATGGAGCGCTCCGGCCGGGCGGAGATCCCGCCGCTTCCCGAAGACTGGCAGGCGCGCCTGAAAAAAAACGACAGTGTCGTCATCGCGCGTCTTATCTCGCTCGCGGAATCGGGTCTAAAGGAGGAGATTGCCGCCTCACTCCGCGCGCCCGGCAGGGGAAACGCGCCGGTTATCGGCGTAACCGGCACGGGAGGATCGGGCAAAAGCACGCTCGAGGATGAGTTCGTCCGACGCTTTCTCGCACTCTATCCCGAAAAGAACATCGCGCTGCTCGCGGTCGACCCTTCCAAAAAGAAGACCGGCGGGGCGCTCCTCGGCGACCGGATCAGGATGAACGCCCTGCAGTTCGACCGCGTATACATGCGCTCCATCGCCACCCGAAAATCGGAAGGAAGCCTGCCCTCCGGCCTCCATGACATGATAGCGGTGCTCCGCGCGGCGTCATTCGATCTTATCATCATCGAAACCCCGGGCATCGGGCAGGGCGACGCCGGGATATCATCCCACTCGGACTTTTCCATTTACGTAATGACCTCCGATTACGGGGCCCCCTCCCAGCTCGAAAAAATCGACATGCTCGATTACGCCGACATGATCGTCATCAATAAATTCGACCATCGCAACTCTCCCGACGCGCTGCGCGACGTCCGCAAGCAGTACCGGCGCACGCGAAACGATTTCTCCACGGCCGACGAGGCGCTTCCCGTATTCGGCACCATGGCCAGCAACTACTACGACCGGGGGCTCGACGTTTTCTTTGCCGCGGTAATCGATCGTCTGCTCGAGAAGGGCCTGGCGGACTGGCCGCCCGCTGTGAGCGCGCGGCATGCCGCCGGGGGAACCGCCCCCCAGGGAATAATTCCGGCGGAGCGGTTCAACTACCTCTCCGAGATATCCACTGCCGTACGGCGCTATCATGCACAGACCGACGAGACCGCCACCCTGATGAGGGAGATGGACGCCGCCGACACGCTTTGCTCCTCGGCCGATCCGCAGTTGCGCAAAACCGGCGAACGGCTTGCCGCCGAAACCGCAGGAAAGCTTGACCCCGAAATCGCTTCTATGCTGGCACAATGGGAGGAGACCCGACGGGCTTACGGGAAGGATGCCCTTTCCACCGAGATACGCGGCAGAGAGATAATCACTTCACTGAAGGTGACATCACTCTCCGGGCTCAATATCCCGCTTGTGGCGCTTCCACGCTACGACTCCCGCGCGGATCTCATAAAATGGCTGCGGCGCGAAAACCTCCCGGGCCATTTCCCCTTCACCTCCGGGGTGTTCCCTTTCAGACGCACCGACGAGGACCCCAAGCGCCAGTTCGCGGGGGAAGGCTCGCCCGGCCGCACCAACCGGCGGTTTCACTACCTCACGCGCAACGACACCGCCAAGCGCCTCAGCACGGCGTTTGACTCGGTGACGCTCTACGGCCAGGACCCCAGCACCGTGCCCGATGTCTTCGGTAAAATAGGCGAGAGCGGCGTGAGCATCTGCACCCTCGAGGACATGAAGGAGCTCTACGCGGGATTCGACCTTTGTGACGTCAACACCAGCGTTTCCATGACCATCAACGGGCCGGCGCCCATCATGCTCGCCTTTTTTTTCAATACGGCGATCGACCGCGCGGCGGAGCGTTTCGCCGCGGAGCACGGCCACGAGCCCTCGGTGGCGGAACTCGAAAGGATACAGCGCGAGGTGCTCAGGACGGTCCGGGGAACGGTACAGGCCGATATCCTCAAGGAAGACCAGGGCCAGAACAGCTGCATCTTCTCCACCAACTTCGCCCTCAGGATGATGGGCGACGTCCAGAGCTATTTCATCGACAATGCGGTGCGCAACTTTTACTCGGTATCGATCAGCGGCTACCATATCGCCGAGGCGGGAGCCGCCCCGGTCACCCAGCTCGCGTTTACGCTGGCCAACGCCTTCACCTACGTGGAGTACTACCTCTCGCGCGGGATGAAGATCGACGACTTCGCCCCCAACCTTTCCTTCTTCTTTTCAAGCGGCATGGAACCGGAGTACAACGTGCTGATCCGGGTCGCGCGCCGCATATGGGCCGTCGCAATGAAACAGCGCTACGGCGCGGGAGCGCAGAGCCAGCGGCTGAAATGTCACATACAGACCTCGGGGCGAAGTCTGCATGCGCAGGAGATGCAGTTCAACGACGTGCGCACGACCCTGCAGGCGCTCATGGCGCTCAACGACAACTGCAACAGCCTGCACACCAATTCCTACGACGAGGCCATCACCACCCCGACCGAGGAATCGGTACGCCGCGCGATGGCCATACAGCTGATCATAGGAAAGGAGTACGGCATATTCAAAAACCAGAACGGCCTGCAGGGAAGCTTTATCATAGAGCAACTGACCGACATGGTGGAGGAAGCAGTGCTCGAGGAGTTCGACAGGATAAGCCGCCGCGGCGGTGTGCTCGGCGCCATGGAAAGCTATTACCAGCGCGGCAGAATCCAGGAAGAGTCGCTCGCCTACGAACATAAAAAGCACTCGGGCGAATACCCGATCATCGGCGTGAACACCTTCAGGAATTCCGCCACGCTCGGCGAGGATTACGTGCGGCCCGAGATTCCGCTCACCCGCGCCTCCTTCGACGAAAAGATGTCGCGGATCGACGCGCTCAGGGACTTCCACCGCAGGCATGCCCAAAGCGCCCCCGCGGCACTTGCCCGGCTTAAAGAAGTGGCCGACACCGGCGCCAATATCTTCGCCGAGCTGATGAATACCGCCCGCGTGGCGAGCCTCGGACAGATCACGCAGGCGCTGTATGAATCGGGCGGGAAGTACCGCCGAACCATGTAACCGCCGCGGTATCAATCTGAATGATTGCGCACACCCGCTGAAATCTTGTCGCATCCGCTGCCTTCGCGGTATTTCCTGAATGCACGGAAGCGCACCCGGCGATAGGAGGCCGTATGCAATTAAAAGCCTATGTCCATCTCTATACAGGCCACGGCAAGGGGAAAACGACCGCCGCGCTGGGGCTCGCGCTCCGCGCAGCCGGACATGGCATGCGGAGCATCGTCATACAGTTCATGAAGGGTCAGCATTACGGCGAGCTCGACGCGGTCAAAAAACTCGACGGACTCATCACCATCGAGCAGCACGGAAGCGCGGCGTTCTGCCGCCCCGACGACGGGAGCATCGAGGAGCATCACCGTCACGCACGCGAGGCCATTGAACGCGCGCGTGAGGTCCTGTACGGAGGCGCATACCCTGTCGTTATCCTCGACGAGGTCGTCACCGCGCACCTGTTCAAGCTTGTCAGCCTGGACGAGATTCTGGGGCTCCTGAAAGGCAGGCCCGCCGGAGTGGAACTTATACTCACCGGGCGCGGCGCGCCGAAGGAACTCATCGACGCGTGCGACCTGGTAACGGAGATGAAGGAAGTGAAGCACTACTACGGCGCCGGCGTTGACGCGCGCGAGGGAATAGAGTACTGAGGGCGGTTTACGCGGCCGCCGCTGCGCCCGAACGCAACGGAGCGGTTATTGGACCCGCACGCGTCCGTTTTCGGAGTATCGGAGAAAATACGCCCGGGTGAGGCCGACGCATTGCCCGCTTCAGCCGGTCCGGAAGAAAGCCCGTAGAAAAAGCCCCCGATGGGAAACCATCGGGGGCTTCTGTCATGCTATGAGAGAATCGACTACTTCTTCTGTACGGCCTGCGCCGAAGTGACGAGAGAATCCACCACCGAAGGATCCGCCAGTGTGGAGATGTCGCCGTAATTCTTCCGGTCCCAGTCACTCGCCGCGATCCTTTTCAGGATACGCCTCATGATCTTGCCCGAACGGGTTTTCGGAAGCGCGTCGGCCCACTGGATTACGTCGGGAGTCGCGATGGGTCCGATCTCCTTGCGAACCTGGGCGATGAGCTCCTTCTTGAGCTCCTCGGTCTTCTCAACACCCGTGTTCAGCGTAACGAAGGCGTAGATCGACTGTCCCTTGATCTCGTGAGGGTAGCCGACAACCGCCGACTCGGCCACCTTGGGATGCGAAACCAGCGCCGACTCGACCTCGGCCGTTCCCATACGGTGTCCGGAAACGTTGATAACATCGTCGACGCGGCCGGTGATCTGGTAGTAGCCGTCCTTGTCCCTGCGGCAGCCGTCGCCGGTGAAGTACTTGCCGGGAAACTGCGCAAAGTAGGTGTTGAAGAAGCGCTCTTTCTTGTCGTCGCCGTAGACGCCGCGCATCTGGCCGGGCCATGAGTGGTCGATGCAGAGGTTGCCCTCGCACACGCCCTCGAAGGGCTTTCCGCCGTCGTCGACGATTGACGGCTTAACTCCGAAAAAGGGAACTGTCGCCATGGCGGGCTTGATGTCGATGGCGCCGGGAAGCGGGGTGATGAGGATGCCGCCGGTTTCGGTCTGCCACCATGTGTCGACGATCGGGCACTGGCCGCGGCCGATCTTGTTATAGTACCAGTTCCACGCCTCGGGGTTCAGGGGCTCTCCCACCGAGCCGAGCAGGCGCAGGGAGGAGACGTCGTGCTTGTCTACCCAGGAGTCGCCCTCCTTGGCGATCGCGCGGATGGCGGTGGGGGCGGTGTAGAAGATGTTGACCTTGTACTTCTCGACGACCGCCCAGAACCGTCCGAAGTCCGGATAGCTCGGCACGCCCTCGAACATGATGGTGGTCGCGCCGTTGGCGAGCGGGCCGTACACGATATAGGAGTGTCCGGTCACCCAGCCGATGTCGGCGGTGCACCAGTAGATGTCGCCGTCGTGGTAGTCGAAGATCATCTTGTGGGTATAGGCGACCTGGGTGAGATAGCCGCCGGTGGTGTGCATAACGCCCTTGGGCTTGCCGGTTGAACCGGAGGTGTAAAGAATGAAGAGCGGCGCCTCGGCGTCCATCTCCTCCGCCGGGCAGTTGGCGTCGACGGACGCCATTTCGGCCTCGTACCACTTGTCGATCTTGTCGTCCCACTTAACCTGAACCTTGTCGCCCACGCGCTTTATGACGATATGCAGGCGCACACCGGGACACTGAGCTATCGCCGCGTCGGCGTTGTCCTTCTGTGGAACGGCCTTCGCGCCGCGGAAGGTACCGTCGCAGGAAACCACGACCTTGCTGTCGCAGTCGATGACGCGGTCGCGCAGGGCCTCGGCGGAGAAGCCGCCGAACACCACCGAGTGGATCGCGCCGATGCGCGTGCAGGCAAGAATACCGATCGCGAGTTCAGGAATCATCGGAAGGTAGAAGGTCACGCGGTCGCCCATCTTGACGCCGTTCTTCTTGAGAACGTTCGCGAACTTACATACTTCCGTGTGGAGTTCCTTGTAGGTGAGCTTCCTGCTTTCGCCGGGATCGTTACCTTCCCAGATAATGGCGACCTGGCCGCCCCTCTTTTCGAGGTGCCGGTCGAGACAGTTGTAGGACACGTTGACCTTGGCGCCGGTGAACCACGCGATCTTGAGCTCCTCGGGGGTCTTGCCGTAATTGCAGTCCATAACCTTGTCCCATTTCTTGAACCAGGTGATGTACTCCTCAGCGATCTTAGCCCAGAAGGCGTTGGGATCGGCGACGGACTCCTTCCAGATTTTCTCGTAGTCCGCGCGGCTCTTGATATACGCCTTCTCTCTGAATTTTTCCGGTACCGGATAAATCTCCTTAAGAGTAACTTCAGCCATCTAATACCTCCGAATTTTTTGGTTGCCGGTGATTTATTTACAGCCTCGCACCGCCCCCGCCGCGGACGGTGGGCAAATAAACCCCTCACCAGGAACATTATTAGTTATTTTTACAGGGTGAGGCGGGTTCCCTCGCACGGATATTCCCGCTTTTTTCACCCCGAAAACGTGCGTTAGCCGTTATTCGTTTAGCCGCTTGTCGAGATACGAGGCGATCATGCCGTCGTATTCCGATGTACTTTTATAGACCTTGACAGCCAGCCTGAAGTTGGTAGCACGCGACACCGCGCCGTCATTTTTTCTCATGTCTTCCAGGACCGCGCCATAGTCGGCCGGGTCGACGACCACCGTAACGCTCTCGAAATTCTTGGCCGCCGAGCGAAGCATTGCCGGGCCGCCTATGTCAATGTTTTCGATCGCGTCCTCCAGAGTGCATCCCGGTTTGGAGATTGCCTGCCGGAACGGATAGAGATTAACCACCACCATATCGATGGGCTCAATCCCGTGGGCCTTCATGGTGGCCACATGCTCCGGGTTTGAGCGCAGACCCAAAAGCCCGCCATGAACCTTCGGATGCAGGGTCTTTACCCTGCCGTCCAGCATCTCCGGGAACCCCGTATGCTCGGACACGTCCCTGACCTCAAGCCCGGCGTCCCTTAATATCCTGGCGGTTCCCCCGGTCGAGAGAAACTCGACTCCGTAACCCGCAAGCTCCCGGGCGAACTCAATGGCACCCGTTTTATCTGAAAGACTTATTAAAGCCCGATTTATCCCCGCCATGCGATCTTGGCCGTTAAATTTGTATATTTAAATATTTATAAAATCTTACGCCACCATTGAATAATTTTTAATACATATTATTCAATATTTGTATCCATTGAAACGGCTGTCGGTAAAATGACAAGCATTTTTTAAACGACCTCCGCGGCCCCCAATGAAAAAATTAACCCGCATATGCTCACTATTCGCAACAAAGTGCATAGCTCATATTCATGGAATGGGGCACGCGAACCATGCATCCATGCCCCTTCACAATACGGCCTGCCGATGACCATCAAATCCATACCATGTTTACCATGCATACCGTTTGTACTATAACTCTAAACGAACGTCTTATCATTTAAAGACCCCCGCGTAGACCTTCGGCGAAACCCGTCTTTGAGGCCTCAACAACGAACTCGTTTTAAGAACGCCCCCCCGGCGCGATATTTAAAAAATTGTGCCAACCAATGTTGACGATTGACCGGAATGCAGCTATATTGACTGTGTTGTATATTTGTACTATAAATGTATAAAAGTTCAAAATACGGGCCATGAAACAGATAAAGCGCCGGAACATTCTCGCCGCGGCGGAAAAGCTCTTTGAACGCTTCGGCCCCGGGAAAACCGGGGTCCACGAAATCGCCGCGGCCGCAGGCGTCGCCAGGGGGACGCTGTACAATTATTTCGGCAGCAAGGAAGGGATCGTCCGGGAACTCATTTCGGATAAAATCGACGTCTTTGAGAAAGCCTTAAAGGGCACCCTCGGGGAAATGAGCGATCCCCTGGAAAAACTGAAGTCCGCGGCCCTGGAGCGATTTCGCTTCCTGCATCGCACCCCCTATATCGCCGCCATCATTCTCGATGAAGAGGGCGACGCCACCTCCCGCGAGCTTGTGAGCTCATTCGAGGACCGGCAGAGGGGCATCGTCGCACGAATCATGGATGAAGCGCGCCGGCGGGGAAAAATACACAGAGCCGACATCGAAAGCGTCACGGACGGGGTCATATATCTTTTAAAGGGCCTCGAAATCTCCCTTAAAACCCGGCTCGACACCGCCCGGCTCGAGGACGTTGAGGCCGAAATCGCCCGACTCATAACATTCTTTTTTTCCGGCGCCGGAAAGCGTCAACTATAGGCCAGGAAAATCACCATGTATCTTTCAGCGGAACGTCTGTTTTTACTGTTTTACGTTTTCTCGTTTTCAGGATGGATAATCGAATCCGTCTACCGTTCGCTCAACCGTAAGCGCTTCGTCAATCCTGGATTTCTCTTCGGTCCGCATCTCCCGCTCTACGGAACGGGCGCGATCATCCTTATCCTATTATACCCGGCCATAAGGGAACTGCATCCCGCGCTGAGGGGCTTGTCGTATATGGTCGCTCTCACGCTGGTCGAATACGTCGCCGGGTTGCTGCTGCTGCACGCATTCAATCGTCGATGCTGGGACTACCGCGACGATCCATTAAACCATCAGGGTCTTATCTGCCCCGGATTCTCCCTGTGCTGGGTCATCCTCGCGTTCGTTTTCGAAAAGACGCTTTACCCGCTCGCACTCCGGTTGGCGCAGAGTATCGATCAGTCCATCCTCCCGGGGCTTAATGCTCTCTTCCTGACGGTGATGGCGATTGATTTCTTTTTCGCCTCGGGACTGGCCGGCCGTGCGCGCCTGTACGCGGGTCGGCTGCCGAATTTCACGCCGCGCCTTGCCCTTCCCCGGTATCTGCCGGCAGCGGCAACCTGTGTCGGCCGGGCGAATTCGCGGATCGCGTCGTGGATGGCGGAGCGATACCTTGAATACGCCCCGCCAAAACACGCGGTGCGTTCGAGGGCGCTGAAGGCGAGAGCCGCCCTTGTGGAAAAAATCAGGCTTGACAGCATTCGCCTCAGGCAAACGATGATCGGGCTTTCCGGCGGAAGACTTGTTCCGGAAATAATGGGCCTGATAAAAAGGTTAAAATGACGACACGCAAATGGTCGACCATCCAAAACCATCCCGCGATCGCATTGGTGCTCGAAAGCGAGGAATTCAAGCGGCTCGGCGCCTATACGCACCACGGTTCGGTCACGCGGATGGAACACTGCCTGCAGGTGGCGCGCCTCACCTACTTCATGGCGCGCGGCCGGGGCCTCGACGCCGTATCCGCCGCGCGCGGGGCGCTTCTGCACGATTTTTTCTTCTATGACTGGCGGACCGACGGGCCGCGGCTCCACGGCTTCCGGCATCCGGCGATCGCGCGCCGGAACGCACGAACGCGGTTCCCGCTCAACGCGATCGAGGAAGACGCCATCCTCCGCCACATGTGGCCCCTCACCCCCCTCCCGCCGCGCTATGCCGAATCCGCGCTGGTATGCGTGGCCGACAAGCTGGTCGCCCTCCACGATTTCTCCAGGGCCCTGCGCGCCATGCGTCAGCGGTTTGGCTTCGGCCGTCAGCGCCCATTCAAGCGCACACGACGGGCCCGTACCTTCGCGTGGGCGAAACGCCTCGGCGCCTCCATACAGGCGTCCGCGGGAAGGGAAAGTGATTGACCTTCGGCCTTCCCCGCCGGCATAGTTGCCGGATGATTGCGGGCCGTCCCGCCCTCATTCGCGTACAGAACAACACCATGGAATCCGAATCCTTTAACTCCACCGAGCGCAGGCTTATCGGGGGGATAAGCCTCGTGATGGGCATCCGGATGCTCGGCATTTCGATGATCATACCGGTATTTTCAATCTTCGCAACCGAGCTCCCGGGCTCGACCGGTGCGCTCGCGGGACTTGCAGTCGGAATCTTCGGCATCATCCAGATCATTTTACAGGTACCGATCGGCAAGCTCAGCGACCACTGGGGCCGCAAACAGGTGACGCTGGCCGGGCTCGTCATCTATTTTATTGGATCGGTCCTTTCAGGGCTCTCGCAGAACGTCTATCATCTGATCGCTGCGCGCGTGCTTTCCGGGGCGGGCGCCATCCAGGGCGTCACCATGGCGTGGCTCAGCGACGGCATCAGCATCCGGCGCCGCAACACGGCCCTCTCGTACGTGGGCATCGCCATGGGCCTTGCAGTCATCTTTGGCTTTACGCTGAGTCCCATTATCGCGGCGAAGATCAACATCCCCGTGCTCTTCTTCACCTGCGCGGGACTCATCCTGGTCACCATCCTCTACACCGTCTTCTTCATGGACAACCACACCATCATCGACGAGGGGCTTCCGATCATCAAAACCGAGAGGATCACCGAGTTGATGAAAAACGCCGACCTCAACCGGCTGAACATCATCGGCTTTGTCGGGAACCTCAACATCAACGCGGTCTTTTTCGTGATGCCGCTGATCTTCAAGAGGGAGATGGGCATGGAGGCCATGTGGAAGATATTCATCCCCGTCTCGCTCGTCGGTACGGCGCTCATGTTCGTGTTCGGCCGTGCGGCCGACAGGCGCGGCAGCGCGGCAATAATCAACGTGGGCCTGGGCTTCGAGTTCGCCGGAATACTAATGGCGGTTTTTTTTAGCGGGCTTGCGGCCAGCATCGTCTCGTTTTTTCTCTTCTACGCGGGGCACTGCATCCTCTCGCCGGTGCTTCCCGCGGCGGCCTCGCGCTATCCCAATGCGCAGCTCAAGGGAACGGTGCTTTCCATTTTCAATTCATCGCAGTTTCTGGGTTCGGGCATCGGGGGGCTGTTAAGCGGGTTGATACTCGAGATGGACTACCGGCACGTATTCGTGGCGGCGGCGGCCTTTACGATCGCGGCCTTTATCGCGATCGCGGGATACCGCGATTTCGAGCGCGGCGTTCGCGGAGAGAGACCGGCCATGGGACCTCTGTCGCGATAACCCGGCGGGAAGCTATAGCGACAGTACAAGCCGGCGCTTCGCGCTCTTCGCCCCGTTGCCGCCGGGCTTTCCGGACTTTTTGTCCATGAGCGCGAAGATGCTCTTCCAGTTGTCGCGCACCAGCATGTACCGGGGAAGCTCGAAGGGGTTCGCGTTTCTCTCAAGCGGCACCTTCAGCGTCCCCCAGTTGATGGCGAAGGCGTACCTGTATCCGGCCGCTCGTATCTCGCGAATGGCGCGATCCGATTTTTCCCCCGAAGGGTAGGCGAAAGCGATGACGGGCCTTCCAATCTTTTCCTCCAAAACGCGCTTCGATTTATGGATCTCGTCCATAAAGTAGCGCCTGTTTTCCGCATACAGCCTATCGTTGACATGCAGATGGAAAAAACCATGCGCCGCGATCTCGCAGCCGTCGGACGCGAGTGCGCGCAGTTCGTCCCATGAGAGCGCGTATTTTCTCCGGCCGATGATGTTCGGATAGATTGCCAGCAGCGGCTTTATCCCCATGGGGCCGAGCACCTCGCGGTAGGCCCGGTACACGCTTTTGTTTCCGTCGTCGATGCATACAAGCACGTTCCGACTTCCCGACACGGCGCCCCGCTCCATGGCGGCGAGCGTCACGAAGTTGTAGCCCCGGCCCTTCAATTGTTCCATATGGTTTCGGAGCTCATCCACGCTGAAATCGGTGGAAACGCGCTCCTTGCCAAGAAAGGTGTGGTAGATGATGACATGAACCGAAGCCTCATTCATCGGCGCGGCGCCGAGGAGGGATACCGAAAAAACAATCAAGGGGGGCAAAAGAAGTCGCCGTGAATTGATGGATTTGCCGTTCATTCCGCCAGTCTCCGCAGGTATGCTCTGTTTCGGCATCTATGCGGCGGCAGCGCCGGTTTCGCAAGATTTATTCTGTCGATGCGAAAAAATTTACATTACGCCCGGTGTTTGCTCGCCATTTCAAAGCGGCTTTTGCCCGGGCAGACTTTTCCGCAAGGACGCCGGTCAATCCGTCAGCGAATCCAGATTCGCATGGAGCAAGGGGCTGCAATCCCCGGTTCTGTGGAAGCGCCAGGCCGCCGGGTTTCTCCGTTGTCCCCCTTCGGGGCGTATGATGGGCCGGCCGGATGGTATCCGGCGTCCCCTTATTTGTCTTGATCTGACGCCGCCGACGCCTATACTGACATAAAAATCATCGGAGTACTCCCGTGAAAAAACGCCTCTTCGTCATCGACGGACATGCGCTCTGTTACAGGGCGTATTTCGCCTTCATAAAGAATCCGCTCACCAACTCGAAGGGGCAGAATACATCGGCCATCTTCGGGTTCGCGCGCATGCTCTTCAAGCTGGTCGCCGACCAGAAACCCGATTACCTGGTGGTGGCCTTCGATCCGCCGAAAAAGTCGTTCCGCTTCGCGCTCTACCCCGAATACAAGGCCAACAGAGAAAAAATGCCCGACGACCTGCGCTCGCAGATCGAGGAGATAAAGCTGATGGTCGGGACCCTCGGCATTCGAAGAATAGAGGAGGCCGACTACGAGGCCGACGATGTACTGGGCACGATCGCCCGCGCACACGCCTCGAGCGGTCTCGAGGTGGTCCTTGTCACCGGCGACAAGGACGCCTACCAGCTCGTCGACGACAACACGTCGATATACGCGAACAAAAAAGGAATAACCGAATTCGAAACCTACGACGCGGAGGCGGTGCGCGGGAAGCTCGGCATAAGCCCGTCGCAGGTGGTCGACTACATGGCGCTGGTTGGCGACGCATCGGACAATATTCCGGGCGTGCGCGGCATCGGCGAAAAGACCGCGCTGAAGCTCATTCAGGAGCACGGGAGCCTGGACAACGTCTACGCAAACCTCGGAAGCATCAAGGGCAAGCTACGCCAGACCCTCGAGGCAAACAGGGAGATGGCATACCTCTGCCGCGATCTGGTGACCATCCGCACCGGCCTTTCAATCGCCTTCAACATAGAAGAGGCCCGCACCCCCGACTTCCACAGCATAGCGGCGCGCGCCTTCTTCCGCTCGCACGAGATGGAATCGATCGCCCGCGATCTCACGTCGGACGATACGGCCTCCGGCGCGCCGGGGACCCCGGCGGCCGCCCGCGAAGACCGCGATTATCGCATCGTCAGAAGCGCCGCGGAGCTCGCAGAGGCCATCGCACAGATACGCAAGGCGGGAGCGGTCGCGGTCGATACCGAAACCACCTCGGTGAACCCGGTCGCCGCCGGGCTCGTCGGCATATCGCTTTCGGTGCGCGAGAACGCCGGATGGTACATCCCGGTGCAGAACCTGTCGCTCTTCAGCGAGGAGTGCATCGACCGGTCCGAGGCCCTTGCGCTCCTTAAGCCCGTGCTCGAAGACCCGTCGATACGCAAGATCGGCCAGAACATCAAGTACGACATCATCATATTCCGGAATGCCGGCATCGATATCCAGGGCGTGTACTTCGACACCATGATCGCCTCGTACCTGCTCGACCCGTCCGAGCGGCGCCACAATATGGACGACATGGCGATGAAGTTCCTCAACTATAAAACCAC
This sequence comes from Spirochaetota bacterium, assembly GCA_035477215.1. Classification (NCBI taxonomy): domain Bacteria; kingdom Pseudomonadati; phylum Spirochaetota; species Spirochaetota bacterium. The sequence goes on from DATIKU010000053.1 coordinate 53,311, forward strand.
GACCTTCAAGGAACTGGTGAGCAAGGGGAAGGACACGCTCTCGATCACCGAAGTGCCGCTGCGGGAGCTCGCCGACTACGCGGTGGAGGATGCCGACATCACGCTGCGGCTGTACCGCATCCTCTCCACCGGCCTGGCCGGGGAAGGCCTCGATCGGCTCTTCCACGACGTCGAGATGCCGCTGGCGGGCGTGCTCGCGCGCATGGAGCTCTCCGGCGTGAAGATCGACCTCCAACACTTCAAGGCGCTTTCGAAGGAGAACCAGCGCCTGCTCGATGAGACCGAGGAGCGTATCCACAAAGCGGCCGGGGCGCGCTTCAACATCAACTCCACGCGCGAGCTTGCCGGCGTACTTTTCGATAAACTGGGACTCAAACCCGTCAAGAAGACCAAGACGGGCTTTTCGACCGACATCCAGGTGCTCGAGACGCTGCAGGGGTCGCACCCGGTCGTCGACGATCTGATCGCCTACCGCACCTTCGCCAAACTCAAGAGCACCTACATCGACAGCCTGCCCGGGCTCGTGCTTCCCTCCACGGGCAGGATCCACACCTCGTTCAACCAGACCGTGGTCGCAACCGGACGGCTCTCGTCGTCCGACCCCAATCTGCAGAATATCCCGGTACGCGACGAATTCGGGAAGAAGATCCGCCGTGGATTCGTTCCCGACACGGGGATGATCCTTCTCTCCGCCGATTATTCGCAGATCGAGCTGCGCCTGGCCGCCCATCTCTCGGGTGACGAACAGATGACCGAGGCCTTTAAAAATGGCATAGACATCCACTCGCTTACGGCCTCGTCGGTCTTCAGGGTTGCCATGGACGCAATCACGCCCGACATGCGCAGGCAGGCGAAGGTTATCAACTTCGCCACGATCTACGGCGTTTCACCCTACGGGCTCTCGCAGCAGGCCGGCATCTCGGTGCGCGACGCGGCCGAGTTTATCAACCGCTACTTCGCCACCTACCCCGGTTTCAGGCGGTACATCGACGAAACGATCGCCTTCGCGCGCGAAAAGGGCTACGTCCTGACCATTCTGGGCAGAAGGAGGCCGATACCGGAAATCAATTCGTCGGCGCAGTTCAGGCGCGAGGGCGCGGAGCGTATCGCCATCAACACGCCGATACAGGGAACGGCCGCCGACCTGGTCAAAATCGCGATGATCGACGTCCAGCGCGAAATCGACGAAAAGAGCTACGGGGGCAGGATGATCCTTCAGGTGCACGACGAGCTGGTCTTCGAGGTCCCGCTGGACGAGAAGGAGCGTTTCGGCGCGATGGTCCGCGCGAAAATGGAAGGCGCGCTTAAACTCAGTGTGCCCATTGTCGTGGACATGGGATGGGGCACCGACTGGGGCGAGGCGCACTGACCGGTCAGGCGGCCACGGGATGGGGCGGAAAAACAGGTATCACCATACGGGATTTCCATCAAAGCACGGGAGCGGACCAATGAAAAAATTTCTCGCCGTCTTCATTTCACTTTTCGTGTTTACCTCAACGACCTACGCAGCCAATACCGTGGTTGTTATGAAAACCTCAATGGGCGAGATAGCCATCGAGCTTTTCGACGGCCGCTCGCCGGTGACGGTGAAGAATTTTCTTCGGTATGTCGACGAGGGCTTTTACAACGGCACGATTTTCCACCGGGTCATCGGCAACTTCATGGTGCAGGGGGGCGGCATGGCGGCAGGCCTTCAACAGAAGAGGACCAATGCGCCCATAGCGAACGAGGCGGCTAACCGCATTCCCAACGCACGGGGCACCCTCGCCATGGCCCGCACCATGGACCCCCACAGCGCCACGGCCCAGTTCTTCATCAACGTGGTTGACAATCCTTTCCTTAACTTTCGGGAAGCGGGCGACCGGGGCTACGGCTACTGCGTCTTCGGACGTGTGATCGCCGGCATGGAGGTTGTGGATAAAATCAGGGCGGTCAAAACCACGAGCATCGGCCCTTACAACGATGTGCCGGTGAAGGACATTGTGATCCTTTCGATCGGGCGGAAAGAAAAAGGGCCGGCGGAGGCAAGGCGCATCGAGTAAGAGAGGGGCCTACCCGCGACGCCTGACCATCCAGGCCCCGGCAACGTCGAGATGGATCGCGATGAACGCCGAGGCGTACAGCGTAATGGCGAGGCCGAGCACAATGGAAAGCGGCATCTCGAAATTCCGTCCGAACGAGTTCCGGAGCAGCGCGAACGAATCGCTGAACGAAACGAGGACGATACCTCCCACGATCGCCAGACCGCCGCCAAGCCAGTTGTACAGCGGCACGTTGCGCCCGTACGACTCCATGCGCCCGATCTCGGCCATCACCGCGTCGCTGACGTCGATGTCCGGAACGGGTAGCGGACCGCGTCTGAGCGCCCCCACCGCAAAGCGGAGACCTTCGGCCTCCGCGCGGCAGCGAGCGCACCGGCGAAGGTGGAGCCGCAGCCGCGCCGGATACCGTGCCCCGTCGTCGTGCTCTATGATCCGCCGTAATGCGTCGTCACATTTCATGGTACTCCTCCGCCGCCGATCCCCTCAGCGCGTCGCGCAGCATCAGCTTCGCCCTGAAGACATGAGACTTTATGGTGTTCACCGGAAAACCGGTGATGTCGCGTATCTCGCCGTACGACAGTCCGAGAAAAAAATAAAAATCTATGCAAATCCTGTACTTCTCCGGAAGCGCGGCGATCGCGTCCGAGAGCGCCCCGGACACCTCGGCCCTCCGGGACAGCGTCTCCGGACCCGGATATGCGCTTGTAAGATTCTCGCTCTCGATACCGGCGACGTCACGCGCGCCCTTCTTCACGTTGATCGCGTGGTTGCAGGCTATCCGTAAAAGCCACGAACCGAAGCGCGACTCGCCGCGAAAGCTTCCCAGCCCGGCGTACGCCTTCACCAGAACCTCCTGGGTAAAATCGCCCGCGTCGTCCTCGTTGCGAAAAAAGCGCATGCCCGTAAAGAAGACCCGCCGCTGGTGCCGCTTCACGAGTTCCCGGAAAAGGTCCGTTTCCCCCCGCAGCACCAGCGCGACGATCCGCTCATCGGTGAGTGTCTCAGTCTCCTTCCCGCTCATCCGTCGTTACATTCCTGCTTACGATAAAAAAGGCGAGGAGGCTCGCGCCGATGCCCAGCGGGATGAGACCGGAGAGCACGCTGTAGGCAAGCCCCTCCTTGAGCAGGAAAAAGAGCGTGAGGCTCGCGCCGATGCCGATGAGCACCAGCCCCAGGAGCAGGCTGAAAAGTTTGAGGTCGAAATACCGCCGTGCGTACAATCCCTTCTCGATCATGAGTATGCGCTGTTTATGACTCCACAGAAGGTAGAAAAATATGACAACGCTTCCCATCACGATGCCCACTATCGGAATGATCGAGACGATGATGTTGACCGCCACCGATGGTACGTTCTGCATGCCTGCCTCCTCGAGTATCCGCCGTTACAATGCCCGCGGCGCCTCGGCCGTTGCGCACAGCCTGCACCGGCAATCCGGCCCTGTCAAAACAATTCTCAGCGCCCGTCCGCGCGACGCGCAGGATTCCCGGCGGCGGTATCCGCTTTCCGATCGTACCGGGCAAGCATCCTGTCCGCGTATTTCCTCGCCCCCGCGCTGAGTTTCCCGTACCTCGCGGCGATATCCGCACCGATCATCCGCTTCCATCCCGCGATCTGTTCCAGCACGGCGCCGGCGGGGACCGTCTCCCCGGCCGGGCCCCCGGCCTCCTCCAGACAGCGGGCGAACTCGCCCGCGGCGAGTATCTCCGCCGTTATGGTAAGAAAATGATGTCCCTCGATCGCCATGCCGACGGTCTGCGGGAACCGGGAAGGATTGATAAAGATTGATTTGACGAGAAAGCGCACGTACTCGAACCCGTACCACGAAAAGCCCTGACGAAAGAGCGAGGCGAAAAGTGCGCGCGCCTCCAGAATCGAAAGCAGACGGTTTTTGCCGCGGTAGCTGGTCTTCTTCACGTTGACCTTCTTCTTCGCGGGGTAGCGCCTGAGCAGCTCCAGACAACGGTCAAAGTACGTGCGCGGGCTGTAGATCTCCCCTATCACGCGGCGGTAACCATCCTCGAGCGCGCGGCGGGGGAGCTTCGGGATAAAATTCATCTCCGCGTCGTGGGTGTTGTTGCCGGTCGAAAGCCCGAGAAGCCTCCCCTCGGCCTCCAGTCTCCGATAGAGCCGCGTATTGGGAAGCGCCATGAGCAGTCCCACCATCGCTGTCGGTATCGCCGAATCCCGTATAAACCGTATCTGCCGCTCGAAGATGTCCTCCGGATCGCTGTCGAAGCCGATGATGAAGCCGCCGGTCACCTCTATTCCGCGCTCCTGGATCTTGCGCACGCTCTCGAGCATGTTCGTCTTTAAATTCTGGCTCTTTCCGGTAAGCGCGAGCGACTCCTCCACGGGAGTCTCGACACCGACGAAGGCCATCATGAAGCCGGCGTCGACCATGAGGTCCAGAAGCTCATCGTCCTCGGCGAGGTTTATGCTCGCCTCGGTGGAAAGGCTGAACGGATAGCCGCGCTCCTTCTGCCAGGGGATGATGGCGCGCAGAAGCTGTTTCACATTCCGCTTGTTGCCGATAAAATTGTCGTCCACGATGAAGAGCGGCCCGCGGAAGTCGGTCGCGTGGAGCGCCTCCATCTCCCCGAGGAACTGCTCCGGCGTCTTGGTGCGCGGCGTGCGTCCGAACATCTCGACAATGTCGCAGAACTCGCAGTTGAAGGGACAGCCGCGCGAATACTGGAGCGAGATCGTCGAATAATAATCGATATTTAAAAGATCGAATCGCGGAACCGGCGTCGAGGTGATGTCCGGCCTGGTCTCGTCGGAGTACACGCCGCGCGGCCCGCCGTTCTCGAAGTCCCCAAGAAACAGCGGAAGCGTGATCTCCGCTTCGTTGAGCACGAAGTGATCGACTCCTTCGATATCACCGTGCATCGCCGTCGGAAACGGTCCCCCGGCCACGACCGTCCGCCCGAGCCGGTTGCACCGCGCGACGACCTCTTCGAACGACGCACGCTGCACCAGCATCGCCGAGACGAAGACCATGTCGGCCCATTCGATCGCACCGTCGTCCAGTGTCTCCGCGTTCATATCGACAAGCCGGCACTCCCAGGAATCGGGAAGCATCGCCGCGATGGTGATCAGACCCAGCGGCGGCAGCACCGATTTCTTGCCGACGAACGACAAAGCGTACTTGAAACTCCAGTAGGTGGTCGGTATCTCAGGGTAGACAAGAAGCACCCGTTGTTTTCGCATCGCAAAACCCCCGTACGGATATTTGGATTATAAGACAGATATCCGTACCGACAGGGAAGAGGGGGAAAAGGTTGCGAAAAAATGAACGAGAGGCTAAATAGTCTCAGTGCAGGTGGTCGAAATAATTCCGCATGATGCTTTTAACCGCGTCGCGGCGTGAATTTTTGTCGAGGTACATGCTTTCATCGGCCTCCTTGAGGAGTTGTTCCATGCTCCTGGAGGCGTCATCCCTGAAGGCGGTTCCGATCGCGATTGAAAGCGGGAGTGCGGGCGTGCCCGAATTATATCGATTGATGGCGCTCTGCAACCTGGCGCGCAGCATGCCCACGCAATCGCCGCCGCGATCAGGCAGCACCACCGCGAACTCATCGCCGCCGACCCGCGCCACCACATCGCCCGTCCTGAATGCTCCGGCGATGGTGGCCGCGGCGAGCCGGATCAGCTCGTCTCCCCGGTCGTGCCCCAGCGTGTCGTTGATCGTCTTGAGCCCGTCAACATCGCACATGATCACCCCGACTTTCGGGTTGCGACCCCTGTCGATGCGCACCATCTCCTGTTCGAAGTACGTCCGGTTGTAGAGACCCGTCAGGGCGTCGTGCATGCTCATGTACTTAAGGCGCTCTTCGAACATCTTCCTTGCAGTGATGTCCTGCACCTGCACCAGGTACCCTCCGCGGGCGACGCCCTCGTGCATATCCAGCGGCGTGATGAGCGTATCTATGAAGATGGTTCCGCTTCTGGATGTGGGGTACAGTTTCTTCTCCCTGACCGTATCAAAAGAGAAAATAATTTCATTTCGCGCGCTCAATCCTTTTCGAAGACTTTCCTTCGCGCTATCTGGGATATTAGGGTCATCGAACAGTCGGAAGCCCTTCACCGCCTCGCTTCCGGAAACCCCGAATATATCCATGCACGCGCGATTGACATCCACGAGTGCGCCCGTAAGGTCGTAGAGCTCCAGGCCGATGGGTGATTCCTCGTAGATGAGACGGAATCTTTCCTCGGACAGGCGCAGCGCCTCTTCCATTCTTTTGCGCTCGGTAATGTCGAGGATGATACCGATAACACCGCCGATCGTACCGTCGCTTTTCCGGAAAGTCGCCTTGTTCATAATCACATCGTGTAATAAACCGTCGCCCGTTTTCACCAGGGACTCATACGCCCGGGTGCCGGGGTTCCCGATCAGTTCCATATCCTGATGATGATGCGTTTCGCCCACATCGGATGGCGCCAGATCAAAAACTGTTTTCCCCAGAATTTCGTCTTTGGATCTGCCAATGTATTTTTCAAAGTATTTGTTGCATCCCAAATATGCGCCCCCGGTGTCCTTGTAGAATACCGGCAATGGAATCGAATCCATAAGTATTTGCTGGAACCGGATCTGCTCCTGGATCATCTCCTCGGCCAATCGCTGGTCGGTGATATCGCGTGCGATGGCCTGATATCCTATGATGACGTCGTTCTCCAGGGCGGCGCGGGTGTTGATTCCCAGCCATACCGTATCCCCCTTTTTCGTGGTGATCGGCAACTCCATATAGGTGACGGGAATCTTCTCAAGGAATTGTTTTTTAAAAAACGCCAGCGCCCGGTCGAGATGGTCCGGATGGATCACAGTGGAAAAATGACGCCCCAGGAGCTCCGCCGTGTCGTATCCGGTAATACGCTCCGACCACCGGTTGAGAAAGGTGAAATGCCCGTAGATATCGGTTATGTAAATCAGGTCGGTGGCAAAGGTGACCAGATCGCGGTACTGCCGCTCGGTGGATGACAGTGTTTCCATGGCCATCCAGAGCTTCCGCTCCACCGCCTCCATATCCGCTACGCGTTTACGAAGGGCTTCGAGCTCCTGGCGGTCGGATGCTTTCAAGTCCTTTTTCATGGTTTAAAAAATGCACTGGATATGCGAAAATTGCAAGAATTCTAAAGGAATATCTTTTCGAAAAAAGATTCCATTTTTTTGGATAGGTTTTTTTAAGCAGGTAATCCCTCACTCTGTTGACGCATATGTCGATTTTTTTGAATTTAGGATTTTCAACGGTCAGGAATTTTATAAGTTTGTAGCAGTCAATAATCGCCCTGGCCTCGGGGTTGGTGACGAGCAGTGCATAATCCGAAAAAAGGATCTGCCGTAAAATGAGTTTTGTCAGTCCCGCTCCCGTATCGACAAGCAAGGTCACCTCGATGGGTGGATTGTGATCGTCTCCCCGAAGGTATTTAGGACCACTCCGTCGCTGGTGGTCGTTTTGATTTCACCAAGAAAGATCGTACCATCGTCCAAATAGATAATTTCCGCCCTCAGACGAACGGTGAATGAACATACGCGTAATTAACCAAAAAAATCCAAAATATGTAAATTTCAGGGGCGATTCGAATCGTCGCCTTCGCTTTATGTTCTTACCCCCTGCTCCACCGGCCCACGCAGCGGATCAGCTCGTCGGCATCGTCCTGGGAATCGCAGCGTGTCGTGATGAAGAGCCCCTTCGAGGAAACGCGGGAAAGTATCTTCTCGACCTCCTCCGGCCTGACGTCCATGAGGACCAGGCACTTCCCCTTTTTCTGGATTTTCTCGTAGAGCGGGAACCACGCGTCGTGGGCTAACGACGATTCCGGCACGCCCGTGTCGCCCGGCACCCACTGTATGCCGTCGATACGGTCGATGTCCAGGATGGAATCGACGAACTTGAGCGCGTCCGGGCCGTCGAGGTGATAGACGGCCCTGTCGAGCCTGGCGGCCTCCCTTTCGAGCGACGGCCTGACGTAATTGTCGAACATGCGCGGCGAAAGGTTGGCGCAGAAATCGCACTGCAGCGGATACCAGCGTCCCTCGAAATAGAGCGGTATCCACGCCGACATCCCGCCCGTCCATCCGGACATGATCGCGTACAGCTCGTCGAAACACCGGAACCATACCTCGTCTATTTCCCCGACAAGCCTCTCAACCTCCTCCGGGCAGTCGATCAGGTCGAAGATCAGTTCCTGCGCCCCGCGCAGCGAGACCGCGATGTCGAACGCGCCGCCCAGATCGGTCATGCCGACAAGGTGCCTGCCCGGCGCGCGTTCCGAATAATATCTCGTCATTCCAAGCGCCGCCTTCCATAATTCGTGGTCTTCAATAAGCCGCAATGGCCGCCGGCCCTCCCACTTTTGTATTGCCGGTTCGCGGCCAAACCAGACCGTTTCCGGACGAAGCGTGTAATCGGCGCCGATGAAGGCTGCGACGACCCCCGGTCCCATGTACGCCGATGTAATGGGGAGCGCCTCGCCGCCATGGTATCCGAGGCTGAACACGAAGTCGTATGCGCCGTAGGCGATTTCCGGGTCGGTCCATTGGCCGAACAGGTCATTCGCGACCCGCAGTTCAGCATTGGTCGCCAGCGGAATGGTTCTCGGCGCCGTAACCGAAATGCAGCAACGGTCCAGCATATCGCGCGCCCAGAAGGCCTCGAAACGTTTTTTTGCGGATTCCCAGTGATCTTTATATAACATTGTGCACCTCGCCGGTCTTGCATCCATCACGCACACCCCGCGCGGAAACGGAGGCGATATCGATGATTCGCGAATTGATGGAATGAAACCAACCCGAAACGCCTTTCAGCCGAATGCTCCCCGAAGCGTTCAGCTCCGCTTGGCGCCCGCGCCATCGGCCTCCATCTCCCCGGCGCGCTCTGCCAGCAGCACGCGCAGGGTTTCCCGGTCCCGGGTGATATAGCGCGCGACCATAAGGAGCAGCAGCCCGCACGGCACCCACCACGAAACGGCGAAGTTCATCATGAAGAGGTACCCCATCGGCGCGAGGAGTCCGCCGATTGCGGGCCCCAAACCCTGCCCTATGTTATTGGTGATGTTGAACACCGAAAACACCGTGCCGCGGTGTTCCGGCCGGTTGACGTTCATTATCATCGCGGGAACGTTGGCCGCCGCCACGGAGACCAGCGCCCCGGTAACGAAACCCAGAGCGAGATATGCCGGGACGTTTTCCATGGACATGTTGACGAGGAGGAGGGCCGGCACTATCCCGGCGATCACCCCGATGCCGCACAGAAGCGGCATGTACGACGGCCGTTTCTTGTACAGCCATTCGCCGACGTACGCAAAGGCGAGCCCGCCAAGCACGGAGCCTATACCGACGACAAGGAAGATGGTGGTGGCCGTTTCCTTCGACACGTTCCGGTACTCCTGGAAGAAGGTGATGATCCAGTAGGTGAGGATTCCCCAGGGAACGGTGCCCGGCAGGCCCTGGAGGAAGGTGTAGATGTTGGTTTTATTCAGAAAAATCACCTTAAAGTCGCGTGGATGGATGGTCTGGCGATAGATGATGCCCCGCCGTATAAGGTCCTCCAGCGCGTCCTCGGTCCTGCCGCGCTCGGGTTCCCTGGCGTACAGGGCGAAGAAAATCGCAATCGGCACGTTCGGGGCGCCGACCAGGATGAATGAAAGCCTCCAGCCGTAGATGTTGGTCAGATAGCCGGCGATCATAACGCCCAGTATGCCGCCGACAGACCAGGCCACTGTCATCCACGCCGAGGCGGTGGCCCGGTGCTCCTCCTTGAAATAATCGGCCAGGATGGAATAGGAAAGCGGGAAGATGCCGCCCAGCCCGAGTCCCGTAAGTATGCGCAGCACGGTGAACGAGCCGATATCCTGCGTGAAAAAGGGGATGCCCGTCATAATACAGGGAACCTCCCCCAGGAGGACGACGAACACCAGGAGCGCCTTGCGCGAGACCTTGTCGGTCAGATAGCCAAATACGATGCTGACGAATGCGCCCACCAGCGTGAAGGCGGAACCGATAAGGCCCAGGGTAGTCTCGCTCGCGCCGTATTCCCTGGAGAGCTCCGGGAGGATGGCCGACATGATCATTTGGTCGGCAAAGAGGAGCATGCTCATTACAAAGAGGAGGGAGAGGGTGAACCTGTCCCTGAACGACATCGATTGCGCAGTCATGATAAACCGCCTTAACAAAGGCGACGATTCGAATCGTCGCCTTTGCCGTATCGTTATTTCGCCTTTCGCGGGCTTATTTCGCGTCGATCCACTTCATCATCTTGCGAAGTTCGAAGCCCACCTTTTCGATCTGGTGATCGCGCTGCGCTTCCTTTACCTTGTTGAAAAAGGGACGTCCGTCCTCGTTCTCTTTTATCCAGCGGCGCGCGAACGAGCCGTCCTGAATCTCGGCGAGGATCTTCTTCATCTCCGCGCGGGTGGCGTCGTTGACGATGCGCGGCCCGCTCACGTAGTCGCCGTACTCGGCGGTGTCGGACACCGAATAACGCATATAGTTGATGCCTCCCTGATAGAACAGGTCGACGATGAGCTTGAGCTCGTGCAGGCATTCGAAGTAGGCGATCTCCGGCTGATATCCGGCCGCAACGAGGGTGTCGAACCCGGCCTTAACCAACTCCGAGGCGCCGCCGCAGAGCACCGCCTGCTCGCCGAAAAGATCGGTCTCGGTCTCTTCCTTGAATGTCGTTTCGAGGACTCCGGCCCTCGCCGCGCCGATGCCCTTTGCGTAGGCGAGCGCCGTCGCCTTCGCCCTGCCCGAGGCGTCGTTGTGGATCGCGATGAGCGATGGCACGCCGCCGCCCTTTACGTATTCGCTGCGCACCAGGTGTCCCGGCCCCTTGGGCGCCACCATGATGACGTCGACGTCTTTCGGCGGCACGATCTGCCCGAAGTGGATGTTGAAACCGTGCGAAAAGACCAGCGTCTTGCCGGCCTTGAGGCTCGGCTCCACCTCGCTCTTGTACAGTTTCGCCTGGATGTGGTCCTGCGCCAGTATCTGGATTACGTCGGCCTTTTCGGCCGCTTCCTTCGCCGAAACCGGTGAAAAATTATGCGACTGGGCCAGCTTGAAGTTGTCCGTGCCGGGAAGCTCCGACACGATCACCTTGAGTCCGCCGTCGCGGAGATTCTGCGCCTGCGCGTGGCCCTGGCTTCCGTAGCCGACGACCGCGATCAATTTATTTCCCAGAACGCCGAGGTCCGCGTCGTTGTCGTAATACATCTTCGCCATTGTATCGCTCCTGTGATAACGCCCCGCCGCCTCATCGCCCCACGCCTTCCCCAAATCGCGGCACGCGGCGTGCCGCGGACGGTTCTCTTCGATTCGGGAATTCGCGGCCGCGACGCCGGCGAGGCGAATTTACGCGCTATTCCTTGTTCATCGATATCCGGCCCGTCCGTATGAGCTCCTTAATGGAGTACGGGCGCATGAGCTCGATGAAGTTATCGATCTTCTCCGGTTCGCCGGGAAGCTCGAGTGTAATGGTCTTAAGCGATATGTCAACTATTTCAGCCCCGAATATCCTGGCCAGCTGGTACACCTCCGGGCGTTTGGCGGGCTGCGCGTTCACCTTTACGAGAGCGAGCTCGCGCTGGACCGAGGGGTAGTCGGAATGGTCCGACACCTTTATGACATCGATGAGCTTGTTGAGCTGCTTTTTCACCTGCTCGATGATGCGGTCGTCGCCCCGTACCACGATCGTCATCATGGACACGTCTTCCTGCTCGGTCTGGCTGACCGCAAGCGAGTCGATGTTATAACCGCGCGCGGAGAAGAGGCCCGCCACGCGCGCGAGGACGCCGGATTTATTTTCCACCTTGACGGATATTACGTGCCTCATAACAGCTCCATTGTGATGGTATCCTTGATGGTCTTGCCCGCCGGGACCATCGGATAGACGTTCTCCTCCCTGTCCACGCGGAAGTCGATGACCGTGGGCCGGTCGGTGATTGAGAGCGCCCTTGCGATGGCCTCGTCCACCTCGCCCTTCTTCTCCACGCGGATGCCCGCCGCGCCATATGCCTCGGCGAGCTTGACGAAATCCGGGGCGAAGCTGATGCAGGTGTGCGAATATCGTTTATCATAGAAAAGCTGCTGCCACTGGCGCACCATGCCCAGGAAGCCGTTGTTGAGTATGGCGATGACGATCGGAAGCCGGTGCTGCACCGCGACGATGAGCTCCTGGATATTCATCTGGATGGAGCCGTCGCCGGCGATGTCGAACACGCGCCGGTCGGGCCGGGCGATCTGCGCGCCGATGGCCGCGGGAAAGCCGAAGCCCATGGTGCCCAGCCCCCCCGACGATATAAAAGTGCGCGGCTCGGTATATTCGAAAAACTGGGCGGCCCACATCTGGTTCTGCCCCACTTCGGTACAGATAATGGCCTCGCCCTTCGTGAGCGCATAGATGCGCTCCACCACGTACTGCGGCTTGATCTTCGCCTCGCTGTCCTTATAGGTCAGCGGGTTTTCCGCTTTGAGTTTTCGCAGGCGCTCGATCCATTCGCCGATGTCCGGGGCCTTCACCGATTTGTTTATCTCGGCGATCACGTGGCGGCAGTCGCCGACGATCGGAATATCAACCTGCACGTTCTTGCTGACCGACGACGGATCGATGTCGATATGGATCACCCTCGCCTCGGGAATGAATTCCGAGATCTTTCCGGTAACGCGGTCGTCGAAGCGCGCTCCGATGGCGATGAGCAGGTCGGAATCGTGCACGGCCTGATTGGCGTAACAGGTGCCGTGCATGCCGAGCATCTTGAGCGAGAGCGGATCGGTCTCGGGGTATGCCCCCATCCCCATGAGCGTGGTGGTAATGGGAATGCCGGTCTTCTCCACAAATTCGCGCAATTCCTGCGAGGCATTGGAGCTTATCACGCCCCCGCCCGAGTAGATGACCGGACGCCTGGCCTCTTCGATGAGCCTGCAGGCTTTGCCGATCTGCAGCGCATGTCCCTTGTAAACCGGCTTATAGCTTCGAAGGTGAACGTGCTCCGGGTAGGCGAATTTCGTCTCCGCCTTCGAGACATCCACCGGCACGTCGATGACGACCGGACCCGGGCGGCCCGTCGAGGCGATGTAAAAGGATTCCTTGATGATGCGCGCCAGATCGCCCACGTTCTGGACGAGATAGTTGTGCTTGGAGATGGGCCGCGTGATGCCGGTGATATCGGCCTCTTGGAAGGCGTCGTTGCCGATCATCTCGGTCGAGACCTGCCCGGTAAATATTACCAGCGGAACCGAGTCCATGTATGCGGTGGCGATACCGGTAACCAGGTTGGTCGCTCCAGGGCCGGAGGTCGCGATCACCACGCCCACCCTGCCCGAGGCGCGCGCGTAACCGTCGGCGGCATGCACGGCCCCCTGCTCGTGCCGCGCAAGGTAAAACCTGAGCGGCGCGTTGAAGAGCTGGTGAAAGATGGGGATGACCGCGCCACCCGGATAGCCGAAGACATGCTCCACCCCCTCCTTCTTGAGGGATTCAACGATTATTTCAGCACCCGTCATTTTCACGGCAGTTCTCCCCGCACCCGTTTCTGATGCACTTCGGCGCCGGCACCCGCCGAACGCCCGGAAAAATTATAAAATGGAGACATCGCCCATTATCGCATCAATTCAATTATTTAAAGAAGGATTCAGTGTCATTAAAGCCAATAATGTCAATTATATTTTAATACCACGGAAAAGGGCCACGTTAAAAATTTAATGAGGGCCGGTCACTGCCGCCTGCGAAGGCCCTCCGCGGCCGCCTGAGCGGGACTGATGAAGCTTACATTGATTTTATAGCTGGAGGTGGATGAACGGTCGAGCGCCCGGTTGATCACTCGAAGCGGGTCGAGCACCAGCACCAGAACGCTTCGGAAGAATCCCGGATCCATGTTCTTTTCCACGAAGAGGCCCGTCTGGTGCAGGGTCTCGCCGAAGAGGGGGCCGCCGATTCCGGTGGCGAACAGGTCGTTGAGCGAGGCCTCCTCCTTGAATTCGCCCAGGTATTCCCACATGAGGCTCCCGGCGATCGCGAACATCATCGACCCGTAAAATCCGTAGCCGTTGCTTCGTGCGGCATTATAATATAAATTACCCGAATAGACATGACCCACGCAGTTCGTGGTGAAATTGTTGGCGTCCAGCGTCATGCCGTCGGCGAGCTTGCGCTTGAAGCCGGCGGCCGAAATGGGATATTTCCAGTCGTCGGTGTTGGTGTCCAGGTTCATCATATAATCGATCGCGCCCAGCCCGTTGAGGAGCACGATCCCCCCGAACGATCGCCAGAACCTCGCCGAATGCGAGGGCGGGACGGTCACGTCGAGAGTATAGTGCCGAATGACCGTCTCACCGTCACTTTCCTCGTATGCCAGGTCGCTGATGCGCCGGTCACCGGACGCGAGCGCGTACGCGAGCACCGACTCTTTCCGTTCCCCGTTCACCGGCGGCAGGGCGACTTCGAGAACTCCCCGAAGCGCCTCGACGCTGTCGCGCCCGAAATCCCTGCCGTCCGGAATGGCCCATTGCACACGGGAAACAACCCCCCCGTGGTTTTTCGGATACAGGGCGAAAACAACCCCGTGGAGGCCCTCGCAGTGGGCCCGTTTGCTGGTCAGCAAAATACCCTCATCCACCCCCGGGACGTCCGCGGTGCGCACATAGCGCACGGCGGCGACATACCTGTCGAAAAAGCCCTTCATATAAAAATTGCCGAGCACCGGAAATGCCGGATCGGAGTCGACGAGATTGAGGTTAATCGATTCCCGCCGCGCCTCCGCGTTCAGCGGCACCTCGAAGGTGATTACGAGCGCAACGAGCATTGCCATGGCGAGCGTCCCGGCCGCGGGAGCCCTGCACATTAGCGAGCGCAATAAATTCATAACAATCACCGTATGTTATCCGTTTCCAGGGGAATGCGCGTCCTCGCCTATTTTACACTCCAGGCCGAAGAACACCCTGTGCCATGAATAATACCTGGTTTTGTCCCGGAGACGGCTGTATACATTCCAATACTCATATCCTGCGGTGACAAGCACGCCGCGCGAGAGATACCATCCGATATATCCACCGGGAACGTTCAGCACGTCGTACGCCCGCTCCGCTTCTACTGGCGAAAAATAATAGAACCGGTATTCCGTCTTTATCCGGAACGGACCGATCCGGTCCGCCGCGAACGACAGGGCCAGGGGGACCGACCAGCTGTAATAGAAATTCTGCCTGCGGTCTCCATAGAACTTTGAGCGGAATATGGGGCTCAGCGCATCCTCCTCCGCTTTGGAGATATTCGTCGCGCAGAGAGAAGAGTTCACCGACAGCGCCGCCGAGCCGAAGGCCGAAAGTCTATAGCGCCGGTCCCGCCCCCACTGGTGGATAAACCCCGGAATGACCGGCTTAAGCAAAAAATACTGAATATGCGGATGGTCCTCGTAGATGCCGTCGCTCCACATGAATTCCTTGAAATTGAGCGAGGGACGGGAAAGCTCTATGCCGGAGAACAGTCCGACAACCGACCGCGCAGGCCGATCATCGTCCACGGCGAGCGTCTGCATGCCGGCGAGCAGCAGGATCAAGTCGTACCACACGTCCTTCCACTCGGGGCTGAGGTTCAAATGCCCGCGGAAATGGAAATAATCGCCGAACCCGAGATTAGAGCGTCGCTCGCTCATGTGCCGGGCCGGGTCGTGCAACAGATCGGCCCCAAGCTGGAGGGTCCCTATCCGCCAGCGCGGATAGGGCTCGAATTCGTGAAAACGGTTATAGCCGGCCGAAACCGAGGCCTCGTAGGCGCTCAAGCGGCGCGGACCGCGGCTTCCGAGCGATTCGATGAGATATGGCAGAATTACGCGAAGGGGGTCGGTGCCGGAATCTTCCGGGCCGGGCTTGCGGATGCGAAAGCTCCGCTCACGTTGCGCCCCATCATAGGATACACGGGCATCATAGATCTCGAACTCGCCGTCCGACGAGCCCGAAAGCGCCGCCCTAAGTTCTTCGTAATCGTTATGCAGGCGGTACGCCCTGAGCGCGCCCGGATCATCGCGAAAGACCCTCCAGCCCCTGGCGGAAAGTACGCTCGCGTAGTCGGAGAGCACCCGCTCGATCTGCTTCGCCGGCGCGGAGTCTTCGGCCGCGGCCGCCGGCGGAACGCACAGCACGACTACCGCAAAAACGACAGCCAGCCGAAAAACAACTCCGCAATGCCTGCCCCCGCCTTCCTTCATTCTCCGGAAATCTCCCGTCATGGTTAATAGCTTCTGCCGCGCGACCCGGAACCTCTCCTTTTCGATCGGCGGGAATATGCACGTTCATACCTGAAGAATTAGGTGTCAATACTTTTCCATGCGAAACGCCCAGGGCAAATAATTTCTTGATTAAATATCCGCACCGCGCGAAAGTTACGCCGCCGCGCGGAAAAGAAACCGTCGGAGACTTGATTAATATGTATCTCATGATATATTGTAACTATCCAAAAATCCGGAAACACCCGGCCGGAAGCGGGACGCAAACACCGCATGCTTCGGCCGCGCGGCGACCGGACACCATCTACCTGGCAGTGCGGGAATACTGATGATGGAAGGCACCAACAACCATCTCCTCTTCTACGGGGACGAAACCCTCCGGGAAATAGCCCGGGAGATCAGCAATATCGACCAGGGAACGATCGACCTCGTCGAGTCCATGTTTAACGTGATGTACGGTTCGCACGGAATCGGCCTTGCCGCGCCGCAGGTGGGCGTGTCCAGGCGGCTCCTGATACTCGATATCGAATCGTACAAAGGGCCGGCCCTTACGCTCATCAACCCGGTCATCACGGCCCGCTCGGACAGACTGGGCCCTTACGAGGAAGGCTGCCTGTCTGTGCCGGGCATCAACGCCATAATTACGCGGCCGCTCGAAATATCGGTAACCGCCGTGACCCCCGACGGGAAGGGAATAAACTTCGACGCAAGGGGCCTGCTCGCGCGCGTCATCCAGCACGAAATCGACCATCTCGACGGCAAGCTCTTCATCGATTATCTCGAGGACCATGACCGCAAAGAGCTCACCGCCGAACTGAAAAAAATAAAGAAGCTCAACAAAAGGAAATGAGGATAGGCTTTTTCGGAACGCCGCAGATAGCGGCCTACTGCCTCGGGGAACTGGTCGGGACCCACGATGTCGCCTTTATCGTCAGCAACGACGACAAGCCCTGCGGCCGCCATCTGAAAGTCCGGTGCTGCCCCGCCAAGGAGGTCGCGCTCGAGCACGGCATACGGTTTTATCATCCTGGAAGCCTGAAAGAAAAACCCTTCATCGAAGCTCTCAGGCTCGAAGGGTCCGATTTGTTCGTCGTCGTCGCGTTCGGCCGCATTATTCCTCGCGAGGTCTTCGAAATTCCGCGCCTGGGCACCATCAACCTCCACCCTTCCCTTCTGCCGCGCTACCGGGGAGCGGCCCCCGTGGAGTGGGCGCTCATAAACGGAGATACCGAAACGGGCGTTACGGTGCAGATGATCAACGAACGCCTCGACGCGGGCGACATCGTCGTTCAGGAGGAGCTTCCCATCCCCGCCGGCTTTACGGCCGCAGACCTCTACGACGCGGTGCGGCCGCTCGGAGCGGGACTTTTACTGAAGGCGATCGACCTGCTCGGCGCCGGCACCGCCAGGCCGCGCCCCCAGGACGATGCGAAAGCCACCTATTGCGGCAAGATCGACCACGAACTCGCCCATGTCGACTGGAAAGCCGGCGCGACGAAAATCCATAATCTTGTACGCGGGTTGAACCCGCGCCCGGGGGCATGGACAAGTTTTCGCGGCGCCCATATCAAAATCTGGAAGACCGCACAGATTGCAGACGGCGGACCCCTTGAGCCCGCCGCGCCCGGACGAGTGCTCGTTCATGAGAAGAAGCGGCTGCTTGTGGGAACGGAGGACGGCTGGATCGAGATACTGTCGCTTCAGCCCGAGACCAAAAGGGTGATGGACGGCCTCTCGTTCATAAACGGCTACAGGCCGGCGGCGAATGACCGTTTTGAGTAAATGGAGCGGGGATACGGGAAGAACCGATGACGCGGCACGATGACAGGCGAAAGGGCCGTCGGCAACGCCCGGCGAGCGCCGGAGAATTCCTCGCCGCGGCGGAAGAAGACGCGTCACGCGAAAAGCACCGGGCGCGCGAACTGCGCGCGACCGCCTGGTGGCGCAAGAAAATCGCCTCGGGCATATGCCATTACTGCGGGAACCGCGTGCAACCGGCCGCCCTCACCATGGACCACCTTATCCCGCTCTCGCGCGGCGGAAAATCGGAGCGCTTCAATATCGTGGCGGCATGCAAGGAGTGCAACAACAGAAAGAAAAACCTGCTTCCGGCCGAATGGGACGAATACCTCTGTTCGATAAAAAAGAGGACCCTCTAAATTTATTTATTGAAAATGCCGTTATTTAATATATCATAATTCCCCGTTGCCATGGCCTCGATTCGATCCGGGTAAATACCGGAAATGCCGCGGAGCGGGGTGCGGTCACCTTCGCCGGCGGGAGACGATCAGGAGCCATGCCGGATGCCGCCGTATCAAAACGATAACAGAGAAAGCAGACAATGACCCCCAGCACAGACAGCTCGAAAGGTGACCTTTTTAAAAAAGGACAGCTTTTAATCCGACAGGGCGAGGAGCCCCGGTTTATGTACTACATGCACAGCGGCGCGCTCGAGATACTTTCGGCACCGCCCGAGTATGAAGAGCTCCACACCGACATCCTCCTCTCCAGGAGCAAGAGGGTCGGCACCATCAAGGAAAAGAACCTGATCTCGGGCCTGAGCATCCTCTTCGCAGAACCGTACAAGAAGTCCATACGGGCCATCGAAGACTCGTATGTCTCGAAGTACCCCATAAAGGAAGGGGGCTTCGGGCAGATTGCAACCGACAACACCCCGCTCGCGGTCGACATCCTGTCCAACCTCTTCCGCAGGCTCGAGCTCTCAATACCGGACGCGTCGCGCTACGCGAACCTATACCAGAACATAGCCCGCATCAACGACAACGTCTGCCTGATGCACAAGGCGCTCTCGCAGGGAGCCCTTCCCGAAAAGCTCCAACAGCGGGCCGACGCCCTTCACGACATCTACGTGCAGAACGGCGGGAGCTTCCCGGGGAGTTTCGACGCGAAATTCGTAATAGCCGACAACAGCGGAATGCTCAGGAAAAAATACTCGTTTCCCGGCCTCCCCATGGAAACCATCCTGGACCTGAAGCAGTGCAATTTCATCAACAAGTTCATAAAACTCGATATAAATGTTCTTATCGGGGTCGTTAAACGGGACCCCTCCATAGCCACATACATGTTCGAGACTGTTTCGGACAATCTTCTTAAAGTTCTCGACCGGATCGAGGCCATCCACACGCTGATCGACGAGGAGCTCACCGTGCTGTTCGGCCAGGAGGGAAGCTGGACGAACGTGCTCATCGACTCGGGCGCGTTCGCCACCTGGCAGCGCACCGGCAGGCTTTCGACGGATTTTCTAAAAAATTTCCTCTCGGTCTCGGTGAAGGTGCATACCTTCTTCGAGGAGCTTTCCGGCAAAAAGCTTTCGGAGATTTTCCCGGGGTTCAAGAAGCTTCACGAACTCTACGTTTCGCAGAAGGACAGGGGCGCGGCCGGGGAACGCCCCGCGGCCAGGAAGGTGAGCTCCCTCGGCAGAGATTATGTCAATTCCATCCAGCAGATATTCGAATTTTCGCTCATCGACAAGGAATTCCAGAACAACTTCCTGAAGGTGCTCAACGACTTCAAGAAGATGCAGAACCCGTTCAACACGGAGCCCGAAGGAAGAAAGATACGGCGCTTCATAACACGCCTGTATCTCGACCTCTACAAACAGGTACTGTTGCGCAGCCAGAACGAATCGACCATGCCCTCGCCCGTGCGCCTCATGCTCAACTTCGGCTTTCTCGACGAGACGATGCTCGAACAGGAGCAGATCGACGAGCTGCACGAGATGTCCATGCGTTCGGCGGAATCGTCGCGCCTTCCCATCTACCACGAACACGAATTTCTAAAGCGGATATACGAGGGCAAGGACAATCCCAGCATCACCGAGATGGGACTCACCTACGAGGCACACCTCCGCGAGGAGGAGAAGCATAAGAAAAGGGCTAGCACCCAAAAGCCGGCGGCGGACGAGGAAGGCATCAGCAAGATGATGTACGAGATCGATCACCGGCTCCTCCACACCATCGCCGTGTGTTCGGGCTCGACCGCCACCGCGTTTCCCATCCTGAGCTCCATGGTGATGCGGGGCAATCCGGCCAACTTCCACCTTTCAAAAAAGAAGCTCGAATCCACGGTACTGGCGCTTCGAGAAATCGATTTCTCCGCCTTCTACCGCGAAACCGTCGAGCGGATCGGCGAGGCGCGCGAGATTATCCAGGACGAGGTGATCCCGAATTTCATCCTGCTGCCGTCGTTCGGCACCAAGACCATGCTGTGGCAGGAGCTCGACGGTACCAACCGCAAAACCAGGGGGCGAATCGTCATCCCCATCCTTTTTATGGGCGACATCATGAAGAGCCTTGCGCACACCATCGCATGCTTCCGCTGGGAGCTCAACCGCTCGCTGAAGGGCGCCATGTGGGCGGACCCCGTCGAGGGCGGGCTTAGCGGCATCTATTTCGATTACGTCAATTTCTTCAAGAAGAACCCCAAGCTCTCGACCGAGGCCAAGGAAAAGATCGCCGAGCGCTTTAAAAGCATACGCACCAACCGCGACCGCTTCGCCGAGGACTACGTAATGTGGGTGCTCTTCGAGAAGGACGGCATCATGAAGCTGAACACCGTGGTGCGCGAGATGTTTTACCGCCATATACCGTTCAGGAAAGACGTCCGGAGCAAGCTCGAAAATATGCCCGCCTTCAGCGAGATCGCCGCCAAGGTCAAGAACATCCACACCAGGGACGCGACCGCCTACCAGCGCAGGTTCAAGAAGTACACCGACGAGACCGGCGCTCTCCCCGAGGCGATCCAGCGTTTCATGGACTTCCTCGATATGTAGCGAATGAACCCATCCCTCAATACATCAGGTGTTTTTTCCGCTGCCGGTTGAATTCCTTCTGCCCGACGGCTATCTGACCGGCGAATTCCGCGAAGGGCCGCCCTTCGTCGATATACCGGCGGAACGCGTCGGTTCCGGCCAGAAAATCCACATGGTATCTGTCTCTGTGCCGGTCCCAGTGAAATTCCGGGTACGCGTTTTTCAGAAATGTTATGATGCGATACGAAACCTCCATCGGACTGAAGGCCCCGCCCATGTAAAAAATCTGAACACCGCCGCAGCGCATCCCCGCATACTTCGAGAAGGTCGGAGAGAAATAAACCGGGCGAAACCTGAAATTGGGAAGATTGAGATCGGAGAGCCGCCTTGCGAGCTCGCGCGGGTCGATCCACGGCGCGCCGATGTACTCGAACGGCTTGGTGGTGCCGCGCCCGACCGACAGGTTCACGCCTTCCAGCATCACGATGGCCGAGTACACGACCGACGATTCGTAGGTGGGCAGGTTTGGCGAGGGCGGCACCCAGGGCAGCATGGTTTCGTTGTACATTAAATCGCGGCGGTAATTCTTGAGCGGCACAACTTTAAGACGCACGTCGCGGGCATAGCCCGCCCGGTAAAAGCGCGCGGCCTCGCCCATCGTCATGTTGTAGATGAACGTTGATGGAAAGGCGCTGATGTGGCGCGACTGGAATCCTTCGTGAAGATACGCGCCGTCGATACCGAGAAAACCCAGGGGATTGGGCCTGTCGAGCACCACCAGCCCGATCGGTGTCCCGTTAAGCGCGTCCATCACCTGCTTCAGGGACGACACATAGGTGTAGCAGCGCATCCCCATGTCCTGAATGTCGAAGATCACCGCTTCGACCGGTCCGAACAGGTGGCGAAGCTGTCCGATGGAAAGATGGTGCAGATTGTAGACGATCACGTTCAGCCTCGAGTCCGCCTGGTACAGCATGGAATCGTAATCGTTCTCGTAACCGTATAGCCCGTGCTCGGGCGCGCAGGCCAGCACGATCTCGAGACCCTGCCGTCGCAGGAGATCGATGTTCTTTCTGAGATTGAAATCGACGCCGGAATGATTGGTGACCAGCGCGATTTTCTTCCCCCTGTATTCTTCGGCACCGCCCGCGATGAAGTTCTCGAGCCCCGAGTAGACGCGCTTCTGTCTCCTGGCGGGCAGGTTGTAGACGGCGGGCGACGCGCAGTCAAAAAGAACGGACACGGCGACGGCGAACACAATCCAGCGGGCGGTTTTTCTCACCGATGCGCACCTCGTGTAATGATCTGGCGGTTTTGTCCGGTCTCACTCAAGACAGTATCAGTATGTATATCGAACGCCGTCAAGGATTTCGCAGGCCGATTTTAACGCGGCGCCGGGCGTTTTCGCGATATTTGCTTGACAGGAGGCCGATTTGCCTGTATGCAACAGCGGAAAGCGCTTCGCTCCGGCGGCCATGAAAAACGGAAAATACCTGCATCATTCGACGGGAAGAACAATGCTTCTGAATATACTCGCGGGCTTTTTCATCGTTTCATCCATGCAGTGCGCGACGACCGGCGAAAGGGAAAAGAGCATACTCGCCTTCTCGAAGAGCGAGGCCTCCCGCTACCAGGAATTTCTCATTGACCCGGGGCAGTACACGACCAACGGGGCCGTATACCACGAAAAATACCTGAACCACCTTGTCGGCATCGCCCGCATGCTTTCGTCCGATTACAAGTTCTCCATAGCGAAAAACAGCATCGGGTTTTATTTCGATAAAAAGCTCAATCTGCGAGACCGGCTCTACCTGGGCATCGATATCGAGATTCCCCTCGACGAATCGGCGCATGCGGGCTCGTCGTACCAGCATATAGCGGTGACGGCGCTCGAAACCTACCTGAAAGATGTGCTCGTCGTCATCAACTCGTGCACCACCATCTTCGGCGAGAGCGAGATTATCGGCATGGTTGTGGGTTTCCACTGGAAGATAAAGGAACAGCGCTCGTCCATCAACATCTGGATCGACGAACGGGACGTGGTACGCTACGAGAACAAGCAGCTCACCATGAAGGAGCTGATCAGCCGGAGCTACATCACCAACACCGAGGGAAAGCTCATCCGCCTTTTATTATAGCCTCAATCTCCTTCACCAGCGCTCGAAGCTCCATCATCGTTCCGACGCTTATACGCACGTACTCGGACTGCACCGGGCCCGCGAAATAGCGTACAAGGATCTTGTGCGCGTACAGTTCCTCGTATATCTTTTTCGCCGGAACATCGGGATGCCTGACAAGGAGAAAGTTCGCCTTCGAAGGCACGATCGAAAAACCGAGCTCCTCCAGCCGTTCCTCGAGATATTCCTTGTTGTCGCGCACCATCCCGATATTGTATTTGAACCCCTTCTGGTCGGCGAGCGCCGCGAGCGCCCCCGCCTCGGCCAGCCGGTCGACGTTGTACGAGTCTTTGAGCTTGATGAAGCCGCGGATGATGTCCGCGTGCGCGGCCGCTATGCCGACGCGCAGGCCGGCGAGCGAATACGATTTCGAGAACGACCGCGTTACGATGATGTTGTCGAATTCGCGCACCAGGCCGATGGCCGTCTCGCCGTAAAAATCGACATAGGCCTCGTCGACCACCAGAAGTCCCTTGAATTTTCCGGCGAAATTTATAAGCGAGTCGAGATCGACGCCCCGACCGGTGGGATTGTTGGGATTGCAGACGATGACCAGCGCGTATTTTTTCTTTAAATAATCCGCGAAATTGATATCGAGATCTTTCGTAAGCGGTATCCGTTCGTACTGCACGCCGTTCGCCTCCGCGAGGGTGTAATAGAGCGAATAGGAGGGATAGGGGAACGCGGCAAGCGCTTCCGGATCAACGAAGCCCCGCAGGAGGAGCGTGAATATCTCGTCCGATCCATTTGCCACGAAGACATTTTCGGCCGTAAGCCCGTTACGTTTCGCGAAGGCCTCGCGGACCGACATCGTCGTGGGATTGGGATAGCGGCGAAGCGACGCGTCGGCGGCCCTTTTTATCGCGTCGAGCACCACAGGCGAGGGAGAAAATGGGCTCTCGTTGGTGTTGAGCTTTATAAACTCATCGAGGCTTTCCGGCTGCTCGCCGGGAATGTACTCGGCCATTTTTTTAAGTCGCGTGTTCCAGTACTTCACCGGTGACTCCTTTGATTGTCAGACTTTGCACGAATCGATAACGGAAATTATGCCCGCAACATGACGAGAAGGCCTGTTTTCGCGGACTCCCGATTATACCCTGTGCGCCGCGCCGATTATCTCGTCCGGGCGGCCAATATTTCGCTCCCTCATGTACGCCTCGAGCCCCTCGACGCAGTCGATCGCCGTGCGGGGGTTTACCAGGCTCATCGTCCCGATCGACACGGCGCTCGCCCCGGCCATCAGGAACTCGAGCACGTCATCGAGCGAACCGATCCCGCCGATTCCGATGACGGGAATGTCCGCCTTCGCGAATATCTCGTAGACGATGCGCACGGCGATGGGCCGTATGGCCGGGCCGCTGAGCCCCGCCACGCGGTTTACGAAATGGGGCCTGCCCGTGGCGACGTCGATTTTCATCCCGAGAAAGGTATTTACCGCCGAGACCGCATCGGCCCCGCAGTCTTTCGCCGCCGCGGCGAACTCGGTAACGTCGGTGACGTTCGGCGAGAGCTTCACGATAAGCGGCACCGGCGTGACTTTGCGGACTGCGCCAACCAGCGCCGAGAAGGTGGAGAGGTTGCGCCCGAACGCGATTCCGCCCTCCTTTACGTTGGGGCATGAGACGTTGAGCTCGAGGGCGGCGATCCCGGCCGTATGCCCGAGGACACGGCAGAGCTCCACGTTCTCATCGACCGAATGACCGGCGATGTTCGGGATAACCGTCGCGCCCTTTGATAGTAAAAAGGGCAGCTTTTTTTCCAGAAACGCATCGAGCCCCACGTTCTCAAGCCCGATGGAGTTGAGCATCCCCGACGGCGTCTCGATGATGCGCGGCCCCCTGTTGCCCGGACGGGGCGCAAGCGAAAGCCCCTTGGTAAAAACGGCCCCGAGGCGGGCGATGTCGTAGTATGCCGAAAGTTCCTCACCGTAACCGGCGGTCCCCGAGGCGACCGTTACCGGATTTTTAAGCCGCAGGCTTCCTATTTGAACCATGGTATCGATACCGTCACCCCCGATCGCCGGCACAGGCCGGGATATGACACCGCCGCGTTACAGACCAGTCAAGAAATAAAAAAGGGCATCGCTCGCGATGCCCCCAGATGACGCCGAATACTTTGTATAAAAGCCTTGAACCTTTCTCCACGGGACCCCCGTCCCCCGGGCCTCCCGGCACCCATCCCTGTTGTAAGATTGTATTACCATATTTCCCCCCCGATGTCAAGAAAAATATTTGCGTATCGGTTTCCACGTTGATATACGGTCCCAAAGCGCACCGGGTACAGTCAACTCGCGTCCCGATGCCGCAGGAGAAACCCGATCATGCGATCAATCCCACGCTTCGTCCGCTGTGCTCTGCCATTCGCGCTCCTCCTCGGCGCAATCGGCTGCCGTAAGGGCGAGCTCATTACCTTCAACCGGCCGATGCTGGGCACCATCATTACCATTACGATTATCGCAGATTCCAGCGAGGCAGGGGTCAGAGCCTCGGAAGCGGCATTTAACGAGATTGCCCGGATAGAGGCCCTGATGAGTCCGCGGCTGGCCGGGAGCGACGTCGCGCGGCTGAACCGCGATGGCGGTCGCATCCACGTCACCGTTTCGGACGAGACCTTCGCGCTGATCGAAAAGTCCATCGAGGTGTCGCACCGGACCGACGGCGCCTTCGACATTAGCTTCGCCTCGCTCGGCCACCTCTGGAATCTGGCAAGCGACGACTTCCGCCCGCCGGGGCACCGCGAGACCGCGCGCCTCCTTCCGCTGGTCGACTACCGGAAGATCACACTGCATCCGGAATCGCGCCGGGTCTCTTTCGCCCTGCCGGGGATGAGGGTCGGCCTCGGCGGAATAGCGAAGGGATACGCCATAGCCCGGGCGGTCGGGGCCCTCCGCCGGGAAGGGGTCAGAGCCTCGATAGTCGACGCGGGGGGTGATCTCCAGGTGACCGGCGACAAGTTCGGCGAGCCATGGCGGGTAGGCCTTATGCATCCGCGCAAAAAAGAAATCCTCCTCACAATAGCGGCCCGCGACGGCGATTCGGTCGTGACGAGCGGTGATTACGAGCGATTCGCCTTCTTCAATGGAGAGCGATATCATCATATAATCGATCCCAAGACGGGCTTCCCGGCCCGGGGGCTGGCATCGGTGACGGTACTGTGCTCTGACCCCGTGCTGGCCGACGCCTACGCCACGGCCCTTTTCGTGATGGGAGGGGTCAGAGCCCGCGAATTCGCCCTTGCTCACCCGGAGATAAAGGTCATTCTTATCGACGAGGACATGCGTATCAGCGCATCGAGGGAGCTCGAAGACCGGGTTGGGCCGTCCGGCCGCGCAAAAATCGAGTGGTTTTAGCGGGAGGGGGTCAGAGCCCCGGCACAACGCATATACTACTTTTTTATGTTTCCTGGACGGCTCAAGGATTGGCCCTGACATCATAGAATATGTCCGCTTCGGTCGGCGTGGTGGCGTTTCGGTAATCCTTCCAAAGGAACAATCCGCCATAAGGAGTGCCACCATCATTATAGTACAGTCCCTTTAATGAAAGTTCGTCATCATCCCACGACGAAACAATACCGACCACTACGCCGTCATCATCGGCAACGTCGTCAAACCAGTTGAGCGTCCAGGCGCCGGCGTTGGGGATGACGGCCTGGGCCACTATGACGTAGCCGACCGAGTAATAATACCTGTTATCCATCCAGCTTACAACGGCGCCATTGAGCCCGTCGCTGGCGATCGAGAGGTTGGAGACATAGGAACCGGTACCGGCGACATCCAGAAGTGTTCCAAAATTCGCCTGCACGCCGGTGGCCGCGGTAAATTTTTCCGCGTAAATGCGCCCGAGACTGTCCGCATAGGCGACGACGGGATTGTTCGATGTATCGAAGGTAATGGCCGCGTCGACCGCCCCCGCGAAGCTGATCGGGTTCGTCCCCCAATCGGCCAGGGCTCCAGTGGCACTGTTGTAGCGCGCGAGATAGATGTTTGCGCCGTCGCGGTAGAGCACCAGGAAACGGAAATTCGCGTTATCAGGAGCGGCCCTGACGTCGATAATCTCCGCGGCGGTTCCATTGTACAACAGCAGCCCCCGACCACCGTTAGCTGCGGCACCAAGAACCACGGTTCCGAAGGAATTCACCCGTTTGTAATAGATATTACCGTCCGTATTGGACTCAAAAATCACACGGGCGCCTCCGTTATCGCCATTGGCGTGGAGAAGCTTGACGTTATCCATCACATCCCCGGCGGTATAGAGCGTTGATGTGGAGTATACCGATCCGTTCCCCATGTTTATTACGGCACCGAGGATGCTGCCGCCGCTCTCCCATGCGAAGAAGAGTCGCTGACGATAAATGTAATACCGCTGCGTAGCGGCCCATCCGGGAATGGCGGCACGAAGCGTTATCTGGGTGGCGGAGTCGACGGACTGGACTATGCCGACGGTGTTATTGCCCACGATCTTCACCACATCGCCGGGATGGACGCGGTAGGCGGCCAGCTGGAAGTTGGTGAGCACATCGCCGTCGGTGAACTGGTTGCCGGCAACCGCGGAAATGGTTCCCGTGGCCACCAGCGGTTCCGTGCTCGCGAAAACGAGATAGTCCTCGTTACCGGTATCGAATATATTCTTATTCAGCGTAAGCTGAGTCGGCGAATCCCTGCTGACCACAACCGCGAACCGGTTGTCGCTGATGTTGTATACCAGGTCGCCGTTCTCCACGCCGGCAACATCAAAAGCGGCACCCGCCGACACGAGAAGCCCGGCACTCAGGGCCGAAGCCTTGCCGTATTTGAGCCACGTCTCCGCGGGCGTGACGAACCTGAGAAGCCAGTAAAGATCCGCGTCGGACATGAAGGCGGCGGCGCCGTTTATATCGAGCGCGCGCTCCCTCACGGCAAAAGTGCCCGTAGTGACCCGCGCGATAGACGTGTCGGTGACGTTTACCAGCACGTCATTATTGACCACACCGGTCGTGACGAAAGTCGCATTGTCGTCATAGAGCGGATTGGCGGGGGGAGTGTCGGCCGTACCGGTGATTGTCCGGTAATTGTACACATCGACCGTTACGTTATCACCTACGTTAAATGTTGCCAGATCGACCAGTATCCGATAGAAGGGATCGACGGGACTGGCGGCGTGTGTGGTGCAATAATTATTATAAATACTATAGTTTTCGGCCCCAAGACTGAATATCGGGTCGGAAAGGTTAAGCACGCGGGTCGAGGACGCGGAAACGAAAGCGCTGTCGGGGGTGGTAAGATTATAGACGAGCGCGTTTGCCGCGATCGCGCTCCAGTCGGCGGTATAATCGACGAGTGGATTGGCGCCGAAAGCATTTTCGGTTCCGTTATCAACAATTGGAGGATCTTCGACGATCATATAGCCTTCGCCGGCGTCGAAATTAAGACCCGGGATCGTGAGCTCCGTAGCTGAAACCACCACGGTAACCTGACCATACGTATTATCGTTGATATTCGCCACCCAGTCCCCGGGCACGACCAAGGCCGTCCAATCATCAAGATTGGTACTATCGATCAGACTGTCGGCGCTTGCTTCCGCCGTTCCTTCGTCAATCAACCGGTAAATGTCGTACTGGTCTCCCGTATGGGGGAAGATATCGGCGTCAAGCGCGAGCATGTCCGTATTCACATCAGTAACGCGGGCATAGCTGATTGGAGGACCAGCGCTGATATTCACGACCACGTCATTGACCGCGACACCCAGTGCCGTAAAATCAACGTCCGGATCGTACAGCACCACGGGTTCCTCGGCCCCGCTGTAATCGGCCGCCATGTTTACCCCGTTCAGGGAATTGATATATACGTAGGTCGCACCCGAATGAATCACATCCCCGACCCCCATCCAGGCCGGCGGCGCATAATTATGTTCGGTAATGACCCTGTTGGCCGTGCTCGTTTGCGTTGGAGGCGTAACATTCATGGCGTGATCATCGGTCAGGAAACTGGTGAAGCTGGTAACCCCATCGGCGATCCGGTACACGTTCCCGGTGGTGACCACCCCCGCGCTCTGGCCGAGCACATGCCTGAAATTCGTCGAGCGCGTCGCCACCGCTCCCACGTGATCGGTGACGTCCATAATACGATCGTCGTTCTGTATAACCGCATTTCTCAGATTGACGTCAAAATCATAAAATGGATTAGCCGGGATGTTGTGGGTAGACCCGACGCCGGTGCCGTTGTGAATCCGCGTTACGAAACCATTATAAACATTGTTATCGAGACCGGCCCCATAGCGATAATACATGGGAATCGCCGACGCATCCTGGTAACCGGCCGTATGGCCGAACGTATTCCCGAAACCGGCGGCGGTATTATCGCTCCAGTAGGTGCTGAAACCGAGGCCCGTCGCCCCCCCGGTAACATATTTCACGTAAAATCCGCTCGCACCATCCTCGAGAACGACGAACACACCACCGTAGCCATCCGGGAACAGCCGCGGGTCGCTCAATCCGTGGGCGTTATCGATAAGCTGGCCCGGGTGCCAGTTTACGTTGGGAACACCGGTTGCGTTGATATAGGTTGCGCGCACGCTGGTCCCATCCACCCAGGCCACATAGGCCGTTGCATCCGTGTTCTGATGAACGGTGAACTCGGAGATGTTTGCCGCCGGCGGGCCGGCCGCGACGGCATTGAGACGTTCGTCATTAATGGCGGGATCGGTATCGTTTGCCGTCATGAAATTGCCGGTCTGCGTCACTATCGTCGCGTGATCGATGATGAAGTAGTACCTGGTTGCCGTCGTTAAGCCCGTAATATCCGCGTAGTGCACCGTCGGGGTCCCCGCCTCCGCCTTGGTGAAGCCGTAAACCGTGGTGAGCCCATAGTTAACGGTAAAACCGGTAGCCGGGCGCGTTGTTGTCCAGTTGATCCTGACTGAATTCTGCGTGACTTCCGTAAGCCATACCGAGCCGATCGTAATGGGACCGCCCGGATTGGGGTCGGCCTCCACGGTGAAGGTCCAGGTGTTATTGACGCTTACCACCAGGTCACGAAGTCCCGTATCTCTGATCCCCGTTCCGGGAGTGTCATCCAGGTCGACCGTATAGACCTGCGCATAGGTGAGAGTATTCAGTGGGAGATACCATGTTTTCTGATCGAGGCTGAAATAGGGGGCTACCGACGCGGCCGCCGGAGCGATGGTAAAGGTGGCGGCGGTCACGTTCTGAACCTCTTTATTGAACGATACCACCACATAGCCCACGCCCCGGCTGTACGGCCCGGCACCAACCGGATACCGGGAGGTGGCGATGACGACCGGATCATAGTCACCAGAATCATCATCACCGGTGGTGAACTCCGCGGTATCGTTGCCGGGTATACCGGTATCAAGCCCACCGGAATCACGAATTGCCGCAGGATCGACCTCAATGGTGTAGGGAGTTGAATATGCGAGATTTCCAGTAAATGCTATCCGCACAGCCCTATAATATCCGGAACCGTCCGCAGCAAAGCCGGTTACCGAAGCGAACCCCGGATTGCCCGGAATGTCCACGCTCGCTGGGGTAATATCAGCGACATCATAAATCGGTTTTGAAAATATTATGACAACGTCCGTGTCGATCGGAAACCGGTCGGTAGCGGGAAGCGGCGCGTCCGGATAGATGGACTCAACCTGCAGAAACTCGGTCCCCGGGCTCGAGCCCGGAACGGTCCCTCCCGTTGCGCTGAGGTCGACGTTCGGCGCTTCGGGCGCGCAGGCGTGGAAAAGCAGCGCCATGACGGCCGGGAGCATGAAGGATAGCGCCGGACGGTATCGGAGTGTTCGCATCACATCACCCCCCTTTGAGCGGGGAAACATCGAATTTCCGTTTTTTTGCAGGGGGCATACAGTTTTTCTTTACATTTTAATCGTTGCGGCATGTATTTATCAATGTATGCTGCATATCGGCACAGAATCAACATACACCTTCTCGATCCTATATATTACAGAAGAAATCGGGATTAAGGCAATAATAATTTAGACCATGCTCCGTAAAAAAATTAGATTTCTCCCGCTGCTGCTCATCACCGCCCTTTCTCTGCTGTTGACAGAGAAAGCGGGTCGTGGAACCATCACCTCGATCATCCTCACGCCGGCCAACCCGACCACCATGTCGAACACCCTGGGGTATTACCTGGCGGGCAAGGCATATACCTTTACGATAAACGTGGTCGATCCGGATGTCACCGCCTGGAACCAGATCACCGATGCCAGAATGACTATCGCTAACACAACCAATATTGTAGTAAGAAACACGGTCGCCTTCGGCTTCGGAGCATCTCCTCTCGTTGCCGATACGCCATTCGCAGTAACGGTGGACTCGGGGACCGTGGATGCCGCCGGCCTGGTCACCGCCGGCAGCACCTATAACAACTTTACCGTGCGATTCACCGTAACATTCAGATGGGACACCCCCGCATCCGCCTGGGCCGCCGCCCGAAATGTCATCGGATCCGCCACCACCAACAATCCGGCCGTGAATACCCTCACCGACACCCGCACGGTATCGTACGGCGTCGTTTCCACCATTCGGATTGTCGGCTTCGCCCAGGACGGCGACGCGGCCGACGGGCGAGTAAACCCCTGGCACACGGCGTTCAACGTAACCGGTACCATCGCATACAACATACCGGGCGCGGTCGCCGCCGACGCGGTGCATCTGGTCGCCGACGCGGGTGTGGGCGAGTACACCGCCCCCGGCTCCACGCTGTATCGATCCGGCTTCATCACGCCCCACGTCGACGCAACGCCGGCCGCTCTCAGTATTCCCGTAAGCGCCGAATGGTTCAATTCCCTGGGATGGGTCACCGCGCGCGGCAACCACACCTGGACGGTACGTGTCGCCATGAATACGGCAGGCGGCCCTGAAACCTCCGTGAATACCCTTGCCATCAACTGCGACCGCATCCGGGTGACCAATATTGAGTTTTTCGGTGGGGGCGGCGTCAATCCGCCTCCGCGCTACTACCGCAGTGTAAACCTGCCCGGCACGCAGGTACGGGTGACCGCCCAGCTCGAGAATGCCGGCACGGGAATGGTCGGAAACACGACTATCAGGATATCCGACAGCGCCGGAACCCCCAACACCTACGACGTGGTAATCGCCAACGGCGCCACTCAGGGCGTTATCGATATGAGCGCGAACTATCCGGCGGTCCCCGGCGACATCCCCGCAAACGACACGACGGTACTCTCGTACAGCGCGGTGCGCGTTTTCGGCGGAGCCTATGACGGCGACACGGCCGCGGCCGAGGGTCAGGACGATTTTGGAAGTATTACGCAGGCCGCGTTAGGAACGTATCAGATTTATTGGGATCATGAGGATCCACCGGGGGCAAACGCCGGAGGGTTTACCACCTGGGTCAACCAGCAAACCACTGCGACTTCACTTGAATTAACCTGGACTCCCATCAATCCACTGGCAAATGATGACCACGACTTTTATTCATACAGAATCTATTACCGGGAAGATACAACCGTTCCATGGATTATGATTGATCGCAACACTGCAAATTACGGGCCTCCCGCCGGAACATTCAGACTGGATCTCATCACAACCGGCACCGCAGCAATCCAGGGATTGGTGCCACTCACTATGTATGATTATTTTGTTTCAGCGGTTGACGTTTTTGGAAATGAGATTTATACATTATTTCCCGGGAGCATCATTACCGGCCCCACAGGTGCGGACTGGTGGGGCGAAATACAGACACAACCACTGACCATTCTTTCTGAAATTACCGACGGAGTAACAATCTTCCAAGATAATTCTTTCACTCTCAACCCCCTTGCATCAGCACGCCCAGTTCGCGACACAGCGATCCGCGTAAAATTAACAATATCCGGAACCGCCATTACCTTGCCAGAAACAGTTAATTTAATAGTGGCACAAGATGGAGCGACAGACCTAATAAGTGGAGGCACGGTAAATCCCATCCCCGTTGAACCTTGGTATCGGATTAACTGTGCGAAGAGCGGCCCGAACATCTGGACTGCTCATATTCCCGACACTAACACTTTAATAACAATTGGCACGGATGTGCGCTTTGTGATCGAAATGATACATGGTGCATCCATCACATATGCGGATCATAATTCCGAACTCGAAATTCCTGCTGGCGTTCCCCCTGTAACTCCAAATGACTATGAATGGACATTCTCGGTTATCACCCCCACCACCTTCCAGCCCTGGCCCACGCGCATCCTGAACAATGTCATTACCGACAAGGATCCGGTGGCCTACCCGGCCTATTATCTCTCTGAGGACGCCTACGTCACCATCAAGGCCTTCGACATCAAGGGACGCCCCGTCGCCACCCTGCTCGATAACGCCTTCCGCAAAGGCGGGCAGAACATCAAGGAGGGCGGCTGGCGCGGCGACAACAAGGCAAACCGAAAGCTCGGCGTGGGTCTTTATTACATCCAGATAGAGGCGAAGGCCGTGTCGAGCGGCAAGGTTATCCTCAATTCCTTCCAGAAGGTGGTCATGGCGCGTTGATGGCCCGGTGGGCCGAGGGGTCAGAGCCGAGGGGTCAGAGCATTAAAAGATTACTCCCAATTGCCATAAGCCAACATAAAGGGGACATCGAGGGGTCAGAGCCGTCGAAAATTTCCGTGGTACCGGCCAGGGCTCGAAAGATGGGGTCAGAGCATTTTTTTAAAAAAAATGCTCTGACCCTTCAGAAAGTTTTAACTTCGCGACCTCCAAAAACGTATCTATTCTAGAACCTCATTAAGATACGTTAAAGGAGTGTCACATGGCCCGTAAAACCCGTATCCAGCAGGAAAACCTCACATACCATATAACCTCCCGCTGTATCGAATGGCGGGCGATGATGGAGCTTGACCTTTTTAAGCAGATTTTAATTGAAGTATTGGGCCAGACGCAGGAAAAATACGATTTCGAGCTTTCCGCATACCAGATAATGGATAACCATATTCACATAGTAATCAGGACAATCCCGGGCGGTGCACCTATTTCGAAAATCGTTCAGTATATTAAGTCCCGCTTTGCCGAAAAATACAACCGGCTGACCCTACGAATAGGCCCGTTCTGGAATGAACGATACCACGACACCATTATCGAGCACGCGGACAATCCCGAATACTACCTCCTGTGGTTGCTCTGGTATCTCGCCTTCAATCCGGTCCGGAGCAAAACCACGGACAGCCCGCGGAAATACCTGTATTCCAGCATACATTCATATCTCGAAACTGGCAAACGGACCCCAGTGAGAGTCGATTTGCACCGGTATTTTATGCAGTTGGGAAAGACCGTCGAGGAAAGGCTGAAAAGATTTCTCGTCTACGAGGACACGTACCGCAGGCGCCTGGCGATAATCATTTAACACTAACGGCTGGATTAATCCGCATGATGTAATAATCGAAAGGGTGTGCTTTCCAAAAATCAGGACGAAACAACCGCTCGCCCCTCCCCTAATCATAGACCCATCCCCGCCTTAAACCAGGCAGGTTTAGCTCCTCCACAACCTCGGAGAACTCCCCCCGGAGACGGTTCTTCCAAGATTAGGGTGATTCCTGATCGCCGGCCTCGGATAATACTGCGACATAAGCGAGATGTGTACCGATGAAGACAGCTCCTCCGCAATAGCACGAAATATGGCTCTGACCCCTGATTTAAGTAATGCATCCCGGTTGCCTCTTGCTGCATGCCACTGAATTCCTGCTTATCTGATAATTCTGACAAAATATACACCGAAGATTGCAGTGTTCATAAAATACGCTGAATATTCCCGTCGATAACCGGCCCGTCCCCTTTATGCAAACATATCGATGTAACCGCAAATAAACCATCGACTCTACAGTACCCTCCGCCGGCCGAACGTATCGCCCCGCACCCCCTCGCGCAGAGGCTGTATGGCGAACGCTCGCCATAATACTGAATGCCATTACACATTATGAACGCCGTTCATCGGATTTCGCATAAAGCAAAAAAAATATTACTTGATAAAATAATTTCTTGAAATAATACGGATAACTATTATGTTCTGCGAATGCATCGTTATGATGCATTGTACATCCTATCAATAGAATATGGTCGACTGTTGACTCGATCAATTGGTGATGCCTCATTTTTTATAAAGATGTCCCCTTATCGCATACGGTAATATAACAATTTGTTATATTACCACAACAATTTGATATATCATTGTTCCGTCGCTGAAAATGGCCCACGTATATCTGCACACTATATGCGACTGTTGCACCATCTTTTCATTATCGAACCATTTATGAGGGCACAATGACAGAAGAAACCCTGGAAGGCAAATTCCGTCGCAAAAAACGCAAGAAGTCGTTCATGCAATTTGACGAGATCACGCTCTCCGAGCTTATTGCAATTTCCAACGAACCCTTTCTGGTAGAAGGTACAGTCCTATCCACAAGCGGTACTCATTTCCATGGACCGATGGGAGGATTCAATGAATTCTCCCCTGTCCAGGACTTCCCTTTACTGCCTGATGAAGACATCCAGTGATCACCTGATAAAAAAGCGATCCCCATTACTGTAAAGGAATTCCTCCTCCACCAGTTCCGCAAGCGCCGTGCGTACCGCGTGGGAGTCGAAGCCGATTAGCGCGGTTAACGCCGGTGCCGTAATGCCGGAATTGCCGACGACTCAAGCGGGGTCAGAGCCTCCGAGCGGATGTCCGGAAAAGCCGTAATAAACTCGTCGAACTTCTTCGCGACCCTGTCCGACTGCGTCTGCTGGAGCATGATTTCGGATGCAAGTACATGATAAGGGGTCAGAGCCTCACTTCCCATGCCGCGCATAGTACCTATACACAAGCCCCCTGAAGGCCGAGATCGCCTCCGCATCCAGGACCCTGTCACGGACAATCCCCGCCAGTATGCTTTCATCCTCGATATTGATTTCGTGTCGCATCCCTTCCCTAAACGTTGAACCTGAAGCTTATGATATCGCCGTCTTCAACTATGTACTCCCTGCCCATTACATGAAACCGCCCGGCTTTTTTTACCGCATCCTCGCTTTTCAACTCGCGAATATCCGGATATTTCATCACCTCGGCCCGGATGAATCCGCGCTGCATGTCCGTGTGAATGGCGCCGGCCGCCTCCGGCGCGCCGGATCCCGCCCTGATCAGCCATTGCCTTACTTCGTCATCACCCACGGTAAAAAAGGAAATAAGGCCGAGCGAGCGCATGCACAGCCGCGAAAGAAGGTTAACCGCCGGCTCCCCGATTCCCGCTTCCCTCATAAACTCGGCCCGCTCCTCCGCGGACTCCAGCGCGGCGATCTGTGACTCGAGTTCCGCGGAAATCTGCATGACCTCCATTCCGTAATCGCGATACCGGTCCGTCATGCGCGCCACCGCGTCGCCGCTTGAAATGTCCGACTCGGAGACGTTCAGCGCGAGTATCATTTTTTTCAGAGTAATAAAGGGATAGCTTGCTATCAGCCTGCGATCGTCCTCCTCGATTTCGAGCAGGCGCAGCGGCAGGTTCTTTTCGAGGTGCCCGCGGAACCGGCCGAGAATGGCCTCCTCCCGCCGGGCATGCTCTTCCATACCCTTCTTTTTTGCTTTCTCAAGCCGTTCGAATCTTTTTTCGATAAAGAGAAGATCGTGCAGGATGAGCTCCGCGTTCACCGAATCGACGTCGCGTTCGGCACTGACGCTGCCGCTCACATGATACACCGCATCATTATCGAAAGCCCTCACCACATGGCAGAGTGCGTCGACATCGGCGATATCCTTGAACACAGCACCCTCCCTGATGGATGCCGCCTCGAGCCTGGGGAGAAGGTCGATGTTGATGCGCGCACGGACGGTTTTCTTGGGATTGTAAAGGCCTGCCAGCACATCAAACCGCGGGTCGAATATCTCAGCCACCCCCGTCATGCTTTTTGACGCGTCTGACCCCGAATGCGATGACTTCATTCCGGCGAGCAGTTGAAATAACTTCTTTTTGCCCGTCTGAGGTAATCCTATGATCCCGACTTTCATTTTTCCGTTTCCTGTGATTAGAGTGCCTGTTATGCCGGGAATCCGGGCCTCTCCGCGCCTGCTGCGAAGGAAACTTTCCATTTCCATGGCATAGAACAACGTCATTGATAATCGTGAACAAATTACAGTCGCAACGACCGGACATGGAGCACGCACGCCCCATGCTCAGGAAGGCCTGGCCGCGAAGAAAAGGCGATGCGTTACGCTTTTTTCGAGGTCATAGAGCTCGTTAAGATGGGGCGCAATTCCCGAGTCACGATGCATATTCGACTTCACCATCTGAATCAGACCCCGAAGCAACAAGAGGTCCGAACGCCGGTTTAGCTGCCCGTCCTCCACAAGTTTTTTTAAATACTCGAACTGGTACTTGCGCAGGTTTACCTGAAGGAAAAAATTCACACCGTATATCTTCAATATCCGCTGCAACGGATAGCTGTTACTCTTCGATACGAAATCCTCATATTGCTTCGTATCTATGGCCCGCGATACCGGCTTGACCTTGCCGGACCGGGTGCTTCCGGTCCCGGGCGTCGCCGCCGGGCCCCGGCTCTTCTCAAGACTTGCCGGAAAATTTGCGTTTTGCATCTCGCTGGCGAAGTGTTGTTCCTTCCATTCGTCTGTAAATTCGCCGAAGTTCTTCTCGAGCAGGCGTTCAAACTCATCCAGCATGATCGCCTTGTTGGCAAGCTGGCCGACGATGGTATTGTTCAGACTTCGCATCATCGGGAAAATCTCCTTGACGATCTGGCGGAACAGATGGCGCTTATGGAACTGCCTCTCGTATTCCACCATCAGCTCACTCTGGAAATAATTTTTCAGGCGACGAACTATTGTGATGTTGGTGACGACATAGCCCTCCACCCGCGGCACGTCCTTTGCGCCGTCTTCGGCCACTATTTCCATCGAAAAGATCCTGTGGGAGCTCAGCAGCACCCCGAGGGCCCTTCTGACGAAATCGGCATCCACGCCCAGTGAAGAGGTCACGTACTTGATAAAGTCATCGGAATGAGGAATGGCGCGCATCCCAACAACCGCGTTCTGCTTGTTTATTTCCTGGAAGATTTCCTCTACGATATCGAGCGCCATTCCCCGTTCACCCTCAACCCGCCGAAAACGGCGGGGCCTTGAAAATTATTAGATTTTTTAATTGACACAGAAAGCTCTTTTCAGTCGTAGTAATCCCACAAGGTGAACCGGGGTGTTAGCTCAGCTTGGTTAGAGTGCCTGCCTGTCACGCAGGAGGTCGCGAGTTCGAGTCTCGTACACCCCGCACGGTTACCGGTAAAAAGAACCCTCACTGGGGGTTCTTTTTTTATCCCCCGGTCCTCGACATCTGTCTATTACGGACTATCGCCATACACCCATCCCCCGCCTCCAGGGGGTCGCCCAGTCGGTGCGCTTCGGGCTTGGAATGGACAGCGGCGGCAATAATATCATTCAACGGCCTGTCGCCTTCGTTTTTCCGAAGTGCCGTTTTCAAATCGAACTCCATCGGCGAATGAAGGCAGGTCTTCAGCATCCCGTCGCATGTCAGCCGCAGCCGGTTGCAGCGCGAACAGAACTTATGCGTCATTGGCGGAATCACTCCGATCCTGATATCGCCGAATGTTCCGCGTAAATTATACATCTGCGCCACGCTGGTATCATTGTCATGATTTCGCATGAGATCACCCCTGGACCGCAAATACTCGACCAGTCTGTCCGAGGGCACAAACCGCGGGGCGTCATAGACGTCATCGAAAGGCATCCTCTCAATAAACCGGAGTGTAACGTTTTTCCCGGCGAAAAATTTTATATAATCATCCAGCTCAACGAGCGATTCCTCGTGCAGCACCATATTGATTTTCAGGTCGAAAAACCGGCTCCCGATCGCCCGGGCAATATTCCCGATGACCCGATCGAACTCGTCCCGACCCGTTATCGCCCGGTACCTTTCGGCCGACATGGTGTCCAGGCTGATATTGAGCTTGCGTACACCGAAACGCCGGAGGCCGTCGAGCGCTTCATCCAGCAGAATGCCGTTTGTCGTAAGGCACAGTTCCATGTCCGGGTGGTTCCGCCTTACCTGCTCCACTATTGCCATAAAGCCTTTGCGGACAAGCGGCTCCCCTCCGGTAAAACGGACCTTGCGCACTCCGAACCCGGCGAAAACACCGATAAGATGTATGAACTCCTCGATTCGGAGCACCTCCTCATGAGGCAGAAACTCGACGCCTCCCGGCGGCATGCAGTATATGCAGCGCAGGTTGCATTTATCCGTCACCGAGACCCGGAGATAGTCAAGCCGACGGTTGTATATATCGGTCAGCATTTCACATCCTTTATCGAGCACCCGAACCCGGGGACATACTCGCCGCTGTCAATCACTCTATCACTAAAACAGGACATTTCAAGCATCGGCAGCGCCCTCCCGTTCATCTCGCCCCCTCTTGCGTACGCCGGAAGGGCCGGCGCCGCGTCCACGGCCGCAGTTCCAACGACGGCAAAGGCCGCGTCCCGAACCCCCGGGTCGTAATTGCGTTACATCTCTTCGACGGTCGCGTTCCCGCCGCCGGGAGCCCGCAACTGTTCCCGTGGCCCGGATAGATCTCCGCGTTCGCCGTCCACGAAGAGCAGTATAGCGAGTGTCCGGTTTCCCCGCCGCGATTATAACAGGAACCCTGGATTATCGCAATCTTTAAAACGGCGAAGGCCGTGCCGTAATAATTTTCATCCACCGGATTTCCGATGCTTCAAAAGCGCAACGAAGGTGGCGCCTGTGTTACGAAAAGGATCGAGCGGAACCGCCATCGCTTTTTATTAATTACCGGCCTCGGAGTAGAGGAGGTTCTTTCTAAAATAGTCGTTGTTTGACTCAAGAAGGCAGGCCCTCGAATACATGTCGAAAGACTCCTCCTTCCGCCCGAACACCTCGTAGACTATGCCGAGGTTATTGTATGGCGCGGCCATCGAATCATCTTCCTTTATCGCCTCCAGGAAGAGGTTCCTTGCCTCATTGAAGCGTCCTTCAAGCGCGTGCTCGATCCCTTTTCTGTTTATCACTGCCGCAGGAGAGGATGAGCGCACATCGGCGAACCGCTTGATGGTATAGACGCTCCGGGTACTTTTATCATTCGCCGCGCGCGCCTCCGCCGGCCCTGCCTCTTTTCCCGCGAACAGGAGCGCGGCGTCCGCGCGATGCTCGATCCGTATCGCATGGTATCGATAGCAGGACAAGCATGCGAGGGCCAGCGCAATCGCCAGCGCCGCGCTACAGGCCCGGGCGGACCGGTTCGGTATGCCGCTCGATCGCTTTCGCACAGTTCAGTATTTTCTTTTCCTCGAAATGGCTTGCCATTATCTGAAGGCCTATGGGCAACCCCGACTCGTCGCGACCTATCGGCACACTCATGCCGGGAATCGCCGCGAGGTTCGCCGATATGGTAAGGATGTCCGAAACATACATCTCCAGCGGATCATCCACCTTCTCACCGAGGGCGAAAGCCGTCGTAGTGGTGACCGGGCTCAGGATGCAGTCGACCTTCGAGAACGCCTTTTGAAAATCCTTGATTACGAGGGTCCGCCCCTTCAGCGCCTTAAGATAATAAGCGTCGTAGTATCCCGAGCTGAGCGCGTAGGTCCCCAGGATTATTCTGCGCTTCACCTCCTTTCCGAATCCCTCGTTTCGGGTTTTGCGGTAGAGCTCGGCGAGCGCGCCTATCCCGGGCGGGCGGTAACCGTAGCGTATTCCGTCATAACGCGCAAGGTTCGAAGACGCTTCGGCCGTTGCGATCAGATAGTAAATCGGTATGGCGTATTCCGTATATTGCAGCGATATCGGCTCGATCTTCGCCCCCATCGCCTCGAGTTCTTTGACTTTCGATAAAATCGCTTCTTTAACCCCGGGCGCTATTTCTATAAAATACTCATCGGGAAGCCCGATTACCATTCCCGCGACGTTTCCGTCAAGCGTGTCCGGCGTGAAATCCACGGCGCGTTCTATCGACGTCGAATCCGCCGGGTCGCCGCCGGCGATCACTCCGAGCAGCAGCGCGGCATCGTCGACCGTACGCGCGAAAGTACCGATCTGATCGAGCGACGAGGCGAACGCAACCAGCCCATAGCGAGAGACCCTGCCGTAGGTGGGCTTTATGCCCGCCACGCCGCAAAACGACGCCGGCTGGCGGATCGAGCCGCCCGTATCCGAACCGAGTGCGGCAGGGGCCATCATCGCGGCCACCGCCGCCGCGGACCCGCCGGAACTCCCCCCCGGCACGCGGTTTTCATCGTGGGGATTTTTGGTAATGCCGAAGAAGGACGTTTCGGTGGTGGATCCCATGGCGAATTCGTCCATATTCGTCTTGCCGAGTGTTACGAAGCCGCTCTGGCGAAGCCTGCGATAAACCGTGGCATCGTACGGGGGAACGAAATCGCGAAGTATGCCCGATCCACAGGTGGTGCGCAGGCCCGCGGTACAGATGTTGTCCTTGACGGCAATCGGAACCCCGTCCCACGCCGAGAGCGCGTTCCCCTTCCCCCGGCGTTCATCCGATTCTCCGGCCTCCCTCAGCGTGCGGGCCTCGTCCACCGTAATGTAGGCGTTTATCGCTCCGTTTTGCGAGCCGATCCGCGCAAGGTATTCTTTCGCGATCTCGACCGCCGAAACCTTGCCGTCCGCCAGCAGCGCTGCCAGCTCGCCAATAGTTTTCTCTACCAGCATCCCGTTCCTCCATGGCCCGCGCGGGCGCCAATTAAAAATGGTATGGCAGCGCGCTGTACAAGGGTCAATGATTTTTTCAGGCCGTAAAACCCCGTCGTTAATTATTATTGACTTTAGACCACGACTGGTCTACCTTACACTTTAATGGTGGCGCTCGGCCGCCATTCTAATTTAACAGTCCATTTGCGCATCTATATCCAGCAATGCCGGGAGCAGACCGACGCCATGTTCAACAAAAAGCGTAAAATCACCCTCATCGCCATTACCGTAATTGCGTTCGTTTTCGGATGTTTCAGCCGAACCGACGGCGTAAAACAGACCGATATAAAGCCGCTGGTCGGGGTTTTTCTGTCGAAACACGTCCGCTATCAGAGTCTCGACCAGGAGCTGTCCAGAAAAACTATGAGCAACCTGCTCAACTTCATCGACCCGGGAAAGTTCTACTTCTATAAAAGCGATGTCGCCGGTTTCATTACCCACGAGAACAAGCTCGGCGAGTACATAGAAAGCGGTAAATACGGGATTGTCTTCGAAATTTTCGCACTCTACAAAAAACGCTTTGATGAGAGCATGACGCTCTTTAACGACCTCCTCGCGCTCGACTACGATTTCAACAAGGACGAATACGTTGCCGTAGACCGGGAAAAGATCGATTATCCCGCCAGCCCCTCGGAGATGCGGGAGCGCTGGAGGAAGAACATCAAGCTTCAGCTCCTCAACTATCTCACCACCGTCAAGGACGTCAACGAGGCCAAGGAAAAGCTTCGCAACAAGAACCGTCTCAGCAAGAAACGCGTCGACGAGATCAACGAGAGCAAGATGATCTCGACGTTCGTCAATGCTTTTTCAACTGCCCTCGATCCCCACTCGAATTACCTGTCCCAGGAAGATCATGAGGATTTCATGATCCAGACCAAGCTGAAACTCGAGGGAATCGGCGTGATACTCCGATCGGAGGACGGTTTCGCTCTTGTCGAGTCCATAATTCCCGGGGGGGCCGCAGCGAAGCTCCCGACGGCCCTGCAGCTTAAGCCAAATGACAAGATCGTAGCCGTCGCCCAGAAAGACAGCGAATCGGTTGATGTTATCGACATGGACCTGCGCGATGTCGTAAACCTGATCCGGGGCAAATCGGGCACCACGGTCAAGCTCACCATTTTCCGAAAGGCCGACGAAAGCCAGAAGCCCGTGCGAATGCAGATACCCATAGTGCGCGAGGAGATCAAGCTCGAAGACCGCGCGGCCAAATCGGACATTTACATCATGAAAAAAGACGGCCGGGAAATTAAAATAGGCTATATTAAACTGCCCACATTCTACCTCGATTTCGACGCAGCGCAGAAAAACGACCCCGCCGGAAAGAGTTCATCAATCGATGTTATACGCGAGATAAACAAGCTCTCGAACCTCAATATCGGCGCAATGGTGGTCGACCTCAGGGGGAATCCCGGAGGGGCGCTGACGGAGGCGGTCAACGTCGCGGGTCTTTTTATCGACCAGGGACCCGTGGTTAAAATAGTCTATAACACCCGGAGGATGGAAGTCCTGAGCGACGATGATCCCGGCATCTATTACGACGGGCCGCTTGTGGTGCTTATCGACCGATTCAGCGCGAGCGCGTCGGAGATTTTCGCGGGGGCCATCAAAGACTATCGCAGGGGAATAGTGCTCGGACCCACGGCCACCTTCGGCAAGGGATCGGTGCAGGAATACAACCAGCTCCCTTCCAAAAAAGGCGCAGTTAAAATCACCACCGCGCTTTTCTACCAGCCCGGTGGAACCTCGAACCAGCTTACGGGTATCGCTCCCGATATCATCATCCCCGACATCAGCGCGGCATGGGACATCGGCGAGGCGAAGCTTCGCAATCCACTCACATGGGAGAAAATACCCAGCGCCAGCTTCGTCCCATACCGCAACTATCTGAACAGGGAGATAATCGGAGCGCTCCAGGAACAATCCAAAAGAAGGGTCGCCGGGATGAAAGAATTCGCCGACCTGAACGAAAGGATAGCATCCCTGAAAAAGCTGCTTGCCACAAAGGAGATCAGCCTGAAAGAAGAGTCCAACATCGAAAAGCACAAGGTTCGCGATATGGAAAAACAGCTTAAACGGGAAAATAACGACAAGGTCATCGATATAAATAACGACCTTTTCCTCGGGGAGGCTTTCAATATCACTGCGGAGTACATCGAGCGCATTCAGTAATTGGCACCGTTGATTGCTCCGCACCTTTCTTTGCGCGGAGCAATCGCCGAATCCGCCATCCTGAAAGTTTACCGTGCCCCGGAAAACCGCCGGGGCACATTCGTCTATACTAATATTTTGCCCGGTACGCGATATAGTGCTTGCCATACGACAGCAGATGGCGACAGGGTAAGTAAATGAAACATTGTTTTCAAGCCGCCGGCAATTCCGGAAAGTGGGACGGCTGGCACAGTGTAGCTCGGAGGCGACATTGTTAAACAAATCGTTCGAGCTCGAATCATATCTCAAGGAACACAGCATACGATGCAGGCTCGTTATACCGGCGACCAAATAAGAAAATGTGCATAACGCCGCCTTTACCGCGCATAGAATCGGCAACTCCGACCCCACCCTTATCGGCAGCGAACGGACTATTCGCGGACTCGCCGAGGAAAAAATACGACCTGTCTGAAATCAGCATTATAAACTGGGAAAACA
Source organism: Spirochaetota bacterium (assembly GCA_035477215.1). Taxonomy (NCBI): domain Bacteria; kingdom Pseudomonadati; phylum Spirochaetota; species Spirochaetota bacterium. The sequence goes on from DATIKU010000053.1 coordinate 97,887, forward strand.
CCACCGAGGCGGCCATCCGGTCGGTACGAATGGTGCGCGAAGCAAGCGTCGATCTCTCAGATAAAACATAATAGACAGGGGAATTCCTGCAATCATCCAGCATTGAACACTACAGACAGGAGCGGAGTGAAACATCATGCCCGAACCAAGAATACTCGCCATCAATCCGGGATCAACCTCCACCAAGGTCGCCGTATACGAGGGAGAATCCCCCTTATTTATTAAAAATATTAAACATGCCACCGGGGAACTCTGTGCCTTCTCGGACATGGCCGAACAGTACCACTTCAGAAAAGAAATAATACTTGCCGAACTCGCCGCCGCCGGCATTGAACCCTCATCGCTTTCGGCTATCGTCGGCAGAGGCGGGCTTCTCAAACCGATAGCATCCGGCGTTTACTTCGTAAACGAATCCGTCATACTTGCGCTCCGCGAAGGCCTGAAATTTTCACAGCACGCAAGCAACCTCGCCGGGCTTATCGCCGACGACATCGCGCGCGGTCTTCCCGATACGGTCGCATACATTGCCGATCCGCCCGTGGTTGACGAAATGGACGACATCGCGCGCATCACGGGACACCCCCTTTTCGAGCGCAAATCGCGCTTTCACGCCCTTAACCAGAAAGCCGTGGCACGCAGGCACGCCAGGGCCATCGGCGGGGCCTACGAAGAACTGAATCTCATTATCGCGCACATGGGCGGAGGCACATCGATCGGCGCCCACCGCAGGGGGATGATCGTCGATGTAAACGACGCCTTCGACGGCGAAGGGCCCTTTACCCCCGAACGAAGCGGAACGCTGCCCGCGGGCGACCTTGCCCGGCTCTGTTTCAGCGGCGACTACACTTACGACGAAGTAAGAAAAATGCTGACCGGCAAAGGCGGTCTCACGGCTTACTTCGGAACCAACGATGCCCATGAGATTGAAAAGATGGGCGCCGCCGGCGACTCCCGCGCTCGGCTTATCATGGACGCGATGGCCTACCAGGTCTCGAAGGAAATCGGAGCGATGTTTACCGTGCTCAAGGGCGATGTCGACGCGATCATTCTGACGGGAGGGATCGCCTTCAACAAGCGCACGAACGACGCCATAATCGAACGGGTGGGCAGGCTCGCCCCCGTTTCGATTTATCCCGGCGAAGACGAGATGGAAACCCTGGCCCTGAACGGCCTTATGGTCGTCAGGGGAGAGGTCATGGCGAAGGAGTATCGGTAGCGGCCAGATACGCCGACAGGACCCTCCCGGCGCCCTCCGAATCCACCACTATCGGATCCACTCCCGTTCTCATCAGCCGAATCCGCAGGGACTCGATCTCCTCGAGCATAATTTCATCCATCGTGTCGCGGAGGAAAACGACCATTCCAATTCCGTAATTTTTAAGGTCCCGGTAAAACAGGTCAAACCGCTCCCGGGGCGGTCGCAGCGACGGACATAAGGGCCGATAGCTCAGAGCGTCAAGCATTTCGTAATATAGATTCCGCGACGCGGGGTTATGCGATACATCAAACTGCCGGCGCCCGTTGCAGCTGTCATCCTCGGAAACCACGCAACCCGCCCGTTCGATATCGTCCAGTACATCCGCCCCGCGGATTAAACCTCCCCGCACCAGAACCGTCCTTCCGACCGGCGCCACGTCCGATGCGGGGCAAGCATTGAGTGCATCAAGCATCCCCGCCAACGCTTCCGTCACCACGGCCGGCGGCAACGCCCCCGCCGCCTCGAATACCATCATTAGGTTGCTGGGCAAAAGCGCGTCCCGCCGCGTATGCCGGACCGAGGCTATACCCCTGGCCAGCCTCCGAACCGCGTCGTACTTGGCCACGGCAATGGCCAGTCGTTCGGGGTCCATCTGATCGATATTTTTGAAACCGAGCCTTTGTAAAAGAGAATCGAGAGAATGATGCAACGCAATCGCCGCATCCTCCCCATACCCGTGCGGATGCGAGAATTGGATGATCCGCCCCGTATTCAATTCAAGGGCCGGTCTGTACGCCGCACAGCCTTCCGGTACGATAACGCAATCGCAGATTTGAAGCGCTGCCGCAATCCGGTCCTCGGGTGAAACGGTTGAACCGCCTTCCGTAACGAGTATCGGCACACGAAGGGCCTCAACTCCGAACGCCGCGAGTATCTCCCGGGGCAGCGCGTCGCATACGGTCCCGACAAGCCTGTTTTCCGTTCTTACAGCATGGCCCCGTGCGATCGTCCCCCACTGGCCGAGTTGTTCGCGCATAGATTCCAGAAACCGGTCCATCCGCCTTCCCAATGTTCCGACTGAATTCTGACAAGCCATTACCCTCGTCTCGACCACTGAATCATCTCAGCGTCCCTATCGGGGTCAAATAAAAAATACGCCCAATTCATGAAAATGATTTGATGTATTACCCGGATTCGCCCAACCATTGTAGTCATGGCTCCCGCCGGAGCATCAAGCCTTCTTCCCAGGAGCACGCAATGCGCCAGTTCCCACGAAAAAAAAGCAGCGCCGCGCCCTATCTCTCGATTCTTCTTCCCCTGTACAACGAGGAAGATAATATCAAACTCCAGTACGACGAAATCGTACGAGCGGTCGACTCTCTCAAGGTCACCTACGAAATACTCTTCGTCGATGACGGCAGCACCGACAGGTCTTTTGAGGTTCTGTCATCAATCGCGAGCCGCGACCGCAGGGTGAAGCTCATCCAGTTTCGCCGCAATTTCGGCCAGACCGCGGCGATGGCGGCGGGCATCAACCATTCAAGAGGTGAGATTCTTATATTCATGGATTCTGATCTGCAAAACGATCCCCGCGACATAGCAAGGCTCCTGGAAAAAATCCGCGAGGGCTACGACGTTGTAAGCGGCTGGCGTAAAAACAGAAAGGACAACCTGTTTATTCGGACCATCCCATCGCGTATCGCCAACAGGCTCATTTCGCGGGTCAGCGGAGTACGCCTTCACGACCTTGGCTGCTCGCTCAAGGCCTACCGGGGAGAGGTGCTCCGACAGGTCAAATTATACGGAGAAATGCACCGCTTTATCCCTATCCACGCCTCATGGGTGGGGGCTTCCATAACCGAAATACCGGTTAATCACAATCCTCGCCGCTTCGGCAAATCCAAATACGGTATCGTACGCACCTTCAAGGTAATCCTCGACCTTTTTACGGTCAAGTTCATGGGCTCATTCTCGACCAAACCGATCTATATCTTCGGAGGGGCCGCTATCATCCTTTTCTCCGGCAGCCTGTTGAGCGGCACGGCGGTCATCCTCATGAAGCTTTTACTGGGCCACAGCATGATACGAAATCCACTCCTGCTTCTTACGGTGATGCTCATAATACTGGGTACCATGTTCATCCTGCTCGGCCTGCTGGCCGAAATATCAATTCGAACCTATCACGAGTCCCAGTCAATGCCGCCCTACCGTATCAAGAAAACCATCAACATCGATCAGGCGGCTCTGCGTTAATCCCTGACACCATGGCGCGCACAAAAAGAGAGGGGCCTCGGGGCCCCTCTCTGTGCGTTTTCTGTACGCTGACGGCTTAGTACATGCCGCCCATGCCGCCCATGCCGCCGGGAGGCATCGCCGGTCCGCCCTTGTTATCCTCGGGCTTGTCGGTTATGAGCACTTCGGTGGTCGCGAGCATGCTGGCGATGGATGCAGCGTTCTGCAGCGCCGAACGGACAACCTTCGCCGGGTCGATAATGCCGGCCTTTATAAGGTCTTCCCATACCATCGTGTTGGCGTTGAACCCGATACCCTGCTTCTCGCCCTTGGCTTTCTCCACGATTACGGAGCCTTCAACGCCCGCGTTGTTCGCAATCTGGCGCATGGGGTCCTCAACGGCCTTCGCGATGATCTCGGCGCCGATCTTCTCATCGCCATCGAGCTTGCCGAGCATGCCTTTTATGACCTTCTGGGCGTACAGGAGCACCAGTCCGCCGCCGGCGACGATCCCTTCTTCAACAGCCGAACGGGTGGCGGAAAGCGCGTCCTCAACGCGCGCCTTCTTCTCCTTGAGCTCCATCTCGGTCGCCGCACCCACGTTAATGACCGCAACGCCGCCGGCGAGTTTCGCAAGGCGCTCCTGGAGCTTCTCCTTGTCGTACTCGGAAGTGGTATCGTCGATCTGCTTCTTTATAACGCTGATTCGGCCCTGTACTTCTTTCTGATTGCCGCCGCCCTCGATGATCGTGGTGTTTTCCTTGTCGATGATGATCTTTTTCGCCTTTCCGAGCATGTCCACCGTGGTATTCTCGAGCTTGAGGCCCAGATCCTCGGATACGACCTGACCGGCGGTAAGAACCGCGATATCCTCAAGCATCGCTTTGCGCCTGTCGCCAAAACCGGGAGCCTTGACGGCCACGCAGCTTATGGTCTTGCGGAGCGTGTTGACCACGATGGTGGCAAGGGCCTCACCCTCAACCTCTTCGGCGATTATCAGGAGTGGCTTGCCCGCCTGCGCAACCTTCTCAAGCACGGGAAGAAGGTCTTTCATCGTCGCGATTTTCTTGTCATGAATGAGGATGTACGCGTTTTCGAGTACCGCTTCCATGTTTTCGGGGTTGTTGACCATGTAAGGCGAGATATAGCCGCGGTCGAACTGCATGCCCTCGACAACCTCCAGGTTTGTGTCAATGGACTTCGCTTCTTCAACGGTGATGACGCCGTCCTTGCCGACCTTCTCCATCGCTTCGGCGATGAGGTCGCCGATCTCGGTGTCGTTGTTCGCGGAAATCGACGCCACCTGCGCGATCTCCTTTTTGTCCTTTATCTCGCGCGCGGTATCGGCGATGAATTTCACGGTCGCCTCGACCGCCTTGTCCATGCCGCGCTTGAGGCTCATCGGGTTCGCGCCCGCGGTAACGTTCTTAAGCGCTTCGCGATAGATCGCCACAGCGAGAATAGTCGCGGTGGTGGTACCGTCGCCGGCCACGTCATTGGTCTTGGTGGCGACCTCCTTCACCATCTGCGCTCCCATGTTCGCAAAGCTGTCTTCCAGCTCTATTTCCTTGGCAACGGTGACTCCGTCCTTGGTTATAGTCGGAGATCCGAACTTTTTGTCGATAACGACATTCCGGCCCCGGGGCCCGAGCGTGACCCTAACCGCGTCGCTGAGCTTTATGACCCCCTCCAGAATGGAGCGCCGAGCTTCTTCGTTGTACTGCAACAGTTTCGCCATAATTCAACCTTCCTCTCGCGTAATAATGTTATTCAAGTATGGCAAGAATATCGTTTTCGCGCACGATCAGATACTCCTTGCCGTCATGTTTTACTTCCGTTCCGGCATATTTGCCGTACAGCACAACGTCACCCGCCTTGACGTCCAGGGGTACCAGCTTGCCGTCCTCGAACCGGCCTTTGCCGACGGAAACCACCTTCCCCTGCTGGGGTTTCTCCTTCGCGGTATCGGGGATAAAAAGCGCTCCCTGTTTCTGGAGCTCCTCCTCCAGCACCTCGATGAGGACACGATCTCCTAATGGTCTGATAGCCACGTTACTCCTCCTTCTCATAAAAAAGTTTTAGTAGAATTGCCGCAAACCCGGAGTCTTATGGCGCTCTCGCCCCGCATTACCGATGCGATACCACCCATCAGTCCGATTTGCACCAATCTATTGTATTCACGTCTCGCGCCGGGAAAACCCGGTCCCTGATACTCTCAACAGCCGGCAGGCTCAACCCGCATATCCCCGGGACCCCGGTATAAACGGCATAAAATTGTTTTATTTGATCTGCATAAAACTGTCAAGAAAATTATTAGCACTCAGTTTGATGAGTGCTAATAATTTAAGAATAACATATTCTTTATCCCCGATCAAGCACTATTTCAGACGATGAGAGGCGTTTAAAGCGAAATATATACTATAACCTTATTATTTGTACATTATTTTAAAGCAATGACAATAATGGGGAAAAACAACAGCAAAAATGCCTTAAACGGTCGATTTTCTCCCTCCCTGACGGTATGCGGGAGGATAATTAACACTGAGAAAACCGGTAGCACCGCCCTTCCGATGGAGGCATTCGACCATCTGCCCCGGTTGCATACCTCCCGGCATCGGAACCATGGCAACGTCTCCAGATCGAGGAGGGTCGTACGCTATGGCCGGTAATCGTCGGTGAAGCGTATGTCGATCCGGTCAACCATATCGCGAAATACGAGGAGCTTAAGTATGGCGCGACGGGGATTGCGCAGCGCGAAGGAATATCCTTTACGGCCATAGCGCTCGACCAGCCTGGTGACCGCCTGCAGGCCGCAGTCATCGATGATTTCAACCCTGGAAAAATCCAGCACAACGTGACGCCGGTCGCTCTTCTTTACGACGGAGGCAAGCTCGTCGTAAAACGATTCATTATTGAGCACGATCGCTTCGCCCAGCTCGATTGTGACGGTGCTCTTGTCTATATTTTCAAGTATGACGAAGCTAATCGGATTTGCCCCCCTTTTTCTCAAGCAGGCGCACGTCTTCAATTGACATTTCCTTATCCACGGCCTTGCACATATCGTAAACGGTTAGAGCGGCCACCGCTACCGCAGTCAGCGCCTCCATCTCCGCCCCGGTTTTACCCTCGGTTTTAATCTCGGAATAAATCCGCACCCCACCGGCATCCGGATCGACAGCCATCTGCACATCGACATAGTTTATCACGAGGGGATGACAGAGCGGAATAAGGGAAGAGGTTTCTTTGGCCGCCATTATCCCGGCAATCCGGGACGCCTCGAACGCGTTCCCCTTGGGGAGCAGGTTCCCGGAGATCATTTCAATCGTTTCGGGACTCATCCTGACGAATCCGCTCGCCCTGGCGCTGCGCGCCGTCACCGCCTTCGAAGAAACGTCGACCATCCGCGAATGCCCTTCGGCGTTATAATGGCTGAAATCCGCCATTGTCAGTATTTATGGTCCTGAATAAGCTGGATTACAAAACTTAAAATCCCGGAAAGAATATAAATAGAGATCACGACAAACACCGCCCACTGTTTTAGAAAAACTATCAGCAGGACAATAATTACGAAAAAGAGCAGCAATTTGACCCTGTGGTAGCTCTTAAGCAGCGAGGCCTGCGGCTTCTGGTATCTGAAGGTCGAAACCATTAAAAGGGCGATGATCACGAAAAAGACGGCAAAACCGATCCGGGGGATTTCGTCCCCATGGAAACAGACGGGAACCAGCGCTATAACGATCCCCGCCACCGGCGATGGCAGACCGCTGAACGAATTGGATACATGGGTTACGTTAAACCGCGCAAGCCGGTAGGCCGCGCAAATCGGGAATATCGAGGCAAGGAAAATGCCCATATCAACAGATTTTCCGAAAACGGGTACGATCATGCCCGAAAGGTAGGCCTGATAGGCAAGGTAACCGGGCGCGACCCCGAAAGTAACGCAGTCCGCAAGGGAATCGAGCTCGGCACCGATGGTGCTGTCGACCTTGAGGGCGCGCGCAATCGGCCCGTCAAGACCATCAAGCAGGGCCGCTCCCATGATTAAAAGGCCCGCAACCATGAAACCCTGCGGCGTACCCGCGCTTGCAAAAATAACCGATGTAAAACCGCAGAGAAGGTTCCCCATTGTCAGGGAGTTGGGCATCCACGCCAGATTCATGTCGATCCCTTTTGTTAAGTGTGACGTAGCCAGCGGCCGTTCGTCCCGCACGGAAAACACGGCGGGGTAAAAACGCTTACGAAGCGCCAAACCCGGATTTCATCATACAAACAAACTCGGATTCAGGCCCCCTGTCAATGAAAAAAAGGCGAAGATACGCCAGACCGATTCAAAACTCGTCCTTAAAACATGAGTCGAGCTCCTTATGGGATGAGAAGACGCGGTCCGCATTCGCGAGCCTTTCCGCGTCAAGTGTGGTCGTCAGGGCGAAACAACGGAGTCCGGCCGATTTTGCGGAGGCGATACCGAGCGGCGCGTTTTCAATTACGAGAACTTCTTCGGGTCGAAAACCCACTTCTTCGAGCGCTTTAAGATAGGGCTCCGGATGCGGTTTTCCGTTTTGTATGTCATCAACGGTTACAATGCTTGCAAAGCGCTCCTGAATGCTCCCGGGCAGGACATAGTTGACCGATCTTCGAAGCGAGCCCGTCACAAGGCCCAGGACGACCCCCTTCATTGATAGAAATTCGAGGATCCCGTTCACTTCCGGATACACATGTACCGGATGCCGTTCGAACAATTCGAGCTTCCTCTCCTGCAGGCTTTTCATTTCATCGGGAGACGGGATCGCCTGGCCCTTCGAGCGGAATATGTCTATTATCGAACCGATTCCCGACATGCCCTCCCTAAGATAAATATCCTCTGTAGAGAGCGTCAGCCCGTGTTCCCTGAAAACCCGAATCCAGCATTCCGCGTGCTGCCGCATGGAATCGACGATCACGCCGTCCATATCGAAGAGGATGGACCTGAACGCGCTCATCCGCCCAGCGTACGCTACCTGCACTTTTCCTCAAGGTGGGACAACAACTCTTTCTCGGATTCGATCCGGCGCGACATGACGTCCCTCCATCGCGGGGAAGGGGCCCCGAGGGTTTCCGCGAAGCCGCAGAGGCGCATTGCATGGTTCATATTGTGCAACTGCACTCGCCGCTGGTGAAGAATCCGGCATTCCAGCGCAGCGGGCATATCGATCGATCGCGCTATCTTTTCGGCTTCGGCGGCATAATACGAGGCGAGCTCCTTTTTCATTCGCTCATACATTACGGGGTTTATCATCCGGTGCAGGTTAATATCATTCAATTCCGCCGGATCCCGCTGCAGCATCTTCTTCAGTTCGACACGGGCCTCTTCGAACCTGTCTTCATTCATCAGCCGAACAAACGCGTCCTGGTACGACTCCCTGAAGCTCTGCGAAACGAGGAAACCTAATAAAATGGATGTAAGAGCCATGCCGATGGCGAACAAGGTTCTGAACTTCTTGCGGAAGCGATAATACAGTATTATCCCCGGAATTACGACATAGAAAACGACCTGTGCTGCGATTTTCCATTTTTCCATATAGTGTCCGCGCTTATTGTTTGGTTAATTCCGTGGTTATCGACACCCGCCGGCCGTGACGTTCGAAAGCCAGCCCTATGAGCCGGTCGATGAGCTCCGGATATGAAAGGCCGGCCGCTTTCCACAGTTTGGGATACATGCTGATCGAGGTAAAGCCGGGAAGCGTGTTGATTTCATTGAGATAAAATCGAGTGCCGTTTTTCTCGAGAAAAAAATCGACCCGCGCCATTCCCGAACAGCAGAGCGCCCGATACCCGCGAGAGGCCGCGTCTCTGATGCCGGCGGACAGCTCCGCCGGCAGATCCGCCGGAATACGCAAATCGGCCCCTTCGGGATCGATATATTTCGCGTCGTAGGAATAGAACTCGTGGCGCGGTATCACCTCTCCCGGCGGGGACACCTCGACCAGATCATTGCCAAGCGCCGAGCACTCAATCTCGCGGCAGCCGACGGCCTTCTCCACCATTACCTTGGTGTCGAACAAAAACGCGTTTTCAACCGCTTCTTCGATCAGGGCCGCACCGGTCACCTTTCGCACACCCACCGAAGAGCCCGCGGTAACCGGTTTTACGAAAACGGGAAAACCGAATTCGCTCTTTACCCGCTCAACGATCCGTTTCGCTTCAGCTTCCCATTGCGCCCTGCGAATCGTTATCCAGGGCACAACGGCGATCCCGGCGTCGCGTAGCAGCCGCTTTGCGACGTCCTTGTCCATCCCCACCGCCGAGCCGATAACGTCGGCGCCCACGTAGGGCACCATGGCAAGCTCCAGAAGACCCTGCAGCGTTCCGTCTTCACCGAATGTTCCGTGCAGTACCGGGAATACGACATCCACATATCGCCGCCGGGAGCCGTCGATATCGTGCAGCCACAGTTTCCGGCCGTTTTCAAAATGATTAACAAGCCAGGTGCCGGTCTTTTTGATGGCAAGCACTTTGCCGAAATCCTTATCATCAATAATCTCCGCCGGTTCCTGCACGTACCAGCGCCCGGTACGGTCGATCCCGATGGCAGTCACCTCATACTTCGCCGTATCGATGGCGGAAAACACCGACGCGGCCGAGCAGCGCGACACCTCGTGCTCGAGCGACCTTCCGCCGTAGAGTAATCCGACTTTAATCATGTCCTACTTCTCAAGAAACTCCGCGTGAATGACCTTTGACGCAAGCTCCATAAACTTGGCGTCGATCACGCACGAAATCCCTATTTCGGAGGTGGATATCATCTCGATGTTCACACCGTGGTCCGCGAGCGCCTTGAAAATGCGCCCGGCCACGCCGTAGCTGGAGGTCATCCCCACGCCGATCGCCGAGACGATCGCGATATCCTCCTTGTAATCGACCTTTGTTCCGCCCAGTTCCTCCCTCAGCTCCTCGCAAATCTCGAGCGCCCGCTTAAGCTCGCTCTTAAGCACCGTGAGCGAAATCGACGCGATTCCGTCGTGCCCGGTCGACTGGACGATCATGTTTACCGAAATCTTGTTCTCTCCGAGCTTTCCGAAAAGCGTGGCGGCGATACCGGGGCGGTCGGGGATGTTTCGAATGGTGAGCTTCGCCTCGTCGGCCTTGTGGGTAACGCCGCTTATGACGAATTTTTCCATCATCTCTCCCTTTGGCATAACGATAGTCCCCTCTTCGTAGATAAAACTCGACCGCACGTGCAGTCGTACGTTGAATTTCTTGGCGAACTCGACCGAGCGCGGATGCAGCACCTTCGCCCCCAGCCGGGCGAGCTCGAGCATCTCGTCGTAGCTGATCTCTTTCAGTTTCCTCGGATTCTGGATCACCCTCGGGTCGGCGGTATACACGCCGTCCACGTCGGTGTAGATTTCGCAATCGCGCGTTTCAAGCGCCGCGGCAAGCGCCACCGCCGAGGTGTCGGATCCGCCGCGCCCCAGGGTGGTGATGTTCTCATCGGCGTCGATGCCCTGGAACCCGGCGACGATCACAACCTTGTTGTCTTTGAGCGACGAAACGATTTTTTCAGTGGCGATGCTCGCTATTCGCGCGTTCGAATGGTTGCCGTCGGTGAGCACCCGTATTTGTGAGCCCGTGTACGAGATCGCGCCCAGGCCGATTTCATGAAGCGCCATGGCAAGAAGCGCGATGGAAACCTGCTCGCCGGTGGCCAGCAACATGTCCATCTCTCGTTTGGATGGACTCGCGCTGATTTCGCCCGCAAGTTTTACGAGCGCGTCGGTCGATTTACCCATCGCCGAAACAACCACCACGACAAAATAGCCGTCGCCCACATAGGTCTTTATGCGCTCGGCAACCGCCTTTATCCGCTCGGGCGTCCCAACGGAGGTGCCGCCGTACTTCTGGACGATGATTTTAAGGTCGGACATGGCTTGCCTCGTACATACACAATTCAATGATAAATCATCATGCGCTAATAGCGGCTGGTATTAAATTGCACAACTATAATTCACCCGGCATTACAATAATTTTCAAGAATGCGGCACAGAAGACGGGCGGCCGGAAAGAGTCGGGCCGGGCCGGATGGTTTTTGCGCGTTTACAGTAGGGTGACAAGCCGCACTTCCAAGTTATTTATATTAAAATAAATATATTTATAATCTGGAACGAAAGCGATCATGGAATATTCACGATTGTTCCGGCATCAGTCTCATCAATGACCAGAGGGACACCGGTAAGTTCAACGAAATTCGCACCTCGCCCCGGCAACTCACCCGGATTTACCGCTCCATTCCAATAGTAAACACGGTACGTGCGTCCGACCGGCACGTTTGTAAAAGTGAAAGTGCCAGTCGTCGTATAGGTAACAAGCGGCGGGATCCTGAACGATTTCAGGCCGTCATTGTAATCTTCCCAAGGAACCGCATAATCACTTTCATACGTCGTCTCATCATTGACGATAACGGCAAAGGCGTTATAGTCTTCCTTGTAAACTTCGTATTGAAGAAAATAATCAAGATAGGCCTCGATATCTGTCGAATCCGCGAGTATCGGCGCTTTGGGAGGAGAAAGGGTAGTACTCCGATCCCCCGCTCCCGGTGCTAAGGTATAATCCGCAATGTCGTTCTCGGCATATATCGCAACAACATAGCTATTGGCGCCTGCCCCGCTATCATTAATCGTCGCCGTTTTCCCCGGCACGTACGCACGGGCCACGGCGATCACGTTACCGCCTATATCCTTCTCGTCCGCCTGGACATCCCGCAACCAGTCCGACAGGCCGAAATAGTGAACCAGACCTCCGGTATAATCGTATTCATACACTTTTATGAAGTTCTTCACCACAAGCCTGATCTCGAGAACGGTCTCTTTGTCTTCTTTGTCATAAATGAGGCCGCCATCGATTGGAATCGATAAAGGGAAAATGCGGTTCACCCGGCCGGATTCCAATCGCAGGCTATCGTAGTAGGAGTTAACCTGGAGCTGGTTAAAATCAAAGCCCTCCACGGCCTTCTCCGCGAAAATAGTCTCGACATTCTGCGAATAAGTCCACACGCCGCTGATCCTTTCAAACTGGGCGGCGTTGTTGAATATCATCTTTCTTATATACATACCCACATGGCTGTAGGTACCATTGGGCACGTCGTCGTTCGAATACCCTATCCCATCGGTAAAAAAAGGCTCCAGGTCGTCCATGCCCGCGTTATAAGTCTCTCGATAGTTTGCGAATTTCTTTCCGCCAAGTCGAAGCTCCGCAAAATCGATCATAAAGCGCGTCGGGAAATCCATCTCATACGGGGTAACCCCGTCGGTTTCATATACCACGCTGTTGAGGGAATCATCAACTTCCACATCATCGAGGATAACTCCGGTGTCCAGGGGCCGTGAATTGTTCGACTCGTACGTTCCCTTGATCACCACTTTCAGTCGATTGGTCGCAAGCTCGTCGAACAGCGCCTGGTCGCCGCACGCGGTAAAAACCGCCATAAAGACCGGCACAATCACCGCGAACCATTTCACGCCAGGCCTTTTCATTTCCCCCCCAGGTTGAAATACAGCGTTATGCCGGTATTGACGATATGGCCGTTATGCGTTGCGCCCGGCAGGTAGCTTTCATAAATAAAGAGATAATCGATGCGCAGCCCGATGTTGATGTAGCGCCCCGCCGGAAACGACGTCTCGAAACCAATCATGCCCATGGGGTCCCACTGGCTTTCGTTATCGGGCTTGATTTCCACGTTGGCGCCCCCGGCGCCCGCCTTCACCTGGAAGGCGAGCGCGAACTTGATCGGGATCCGGTATATCATGGAACCGTACACCGGCCACAGCGTCAGTTCGTTGACCCCGTCCGATTTAAAACGCTGATACGAGGCATCGAACCCAAGTTTGAGCGGCTTGTAGGGCGTATTATAGCGGAAATAAAGCCCGCCCCCGAGATTGGTATCGACGTCATCGCGCGTGGTGTAGACCGGCGTAACCGGACCGAACCACACGCCCGCCTGCGGGCGCAAAAAATAATCGGTCGCCGCCCTGCGCTGCGCGAACGCCTCGCCGGAGGCTGCCAGGATTATCGCAATTACAGCCGCTATTCTTATCGATTTCATTCGCCGGTGCCGGAGGTACAATTAATCAGTATCCATTGATGAAAAAATGTTACCGCCTGTCGTCTGCGGTCGAGGTACTATCGGAAATGCCCGATCTGATGTCAATTAAATTAAAACTAATACGCCGACTCAAAAGTCACAAGCGCAGGATCGTACTCGACATTTTTCAGATAAAGTCCGTAAGGCGGCGCGGTGACTCCCGCTTCGTCCCTGTCGCGCCGCTTTAGTATCTCGAGCATGCGCACCGGCGGATCGCCACGCCTGTGCATATCACACAGGGTGCCGACAATGATGCGTATCATATTATGAAGAAAGGCGTTTCCCCGTATGCGAATCGCGATAAGCTCATCATTTTTATCGATCGTAATGGAATCCACTCGCCGCATCGTGCCCCCGCCGGCGGATATCTTTTTACAAAAGGAAGCGAAGTCATGCTCGCCCACAAGATGACCCGCGGCCGCGCGGAGATAGCCCACATCGAGAGGATGGTGCACCCACATGGCCCGACGCAGCATAAAGGGGCTCCGCTGTCGGCCATTGTATATCAGGAAGAGGTATTCGCGCCCGACGGCGTCGAAACGCGCATGGAAGTCCGGCGGCACGGCGTAGGCGTTTTTTATCGCGACGTCCCGATCCAGAATGCCCGAAAGGCCGATACAGAGCCTGTCGAGCCTGACGGGCGAATAGCAATCCAGGTGAGCCACCTGCCCCAGGGCATGTACACCGGAATCGGTCCTTCCCGCAGCGGTCAGATTGCACGCCCTGCCGGTAAGGATTTTTACCGCGCGTTCGATCTCTCCCTGGACCGTTCGACCGCCGTTTTGCACCTGCCAGCCGTTGAATCCGCTCCCATCGTACTCTATAAGTAACGCTATTCTGGCGAGGCTTCCGGTTCGGTCCGCTGTTTCCATTGATCGAGCATCTGGTTCATACGGTCATAGAGGTTACGGGTCATATCGATTAAAGCCCCAGGTTTGGACTTGGACGATTTCCCCGAACCGAAAAGCCTGCTCAGGTAGCGTTTCGTCTTCTCGAAATTTTCGATGCGCTTCGCGATATCAGTTTCGAGCCCCCCCACTTTGAGCGTAAGCACCGCGTTCATGTATAAAATGCCTTCATAGCTCCAGTTCTTGTCATAGTCCGGGCCGATATTCCCCGCCGCCTCCATGGTCTCGCCGCCGTTCTGTACGAGTTCAAGGACCTCCTGGTAGAACCGGTAGGCCTTCTGGTAGAAAAAGGCGGAAATCTTTTTATACGGCCGTTCCGGCATTTCCTCCGCAAGGTCGCTGAAGAGCCAGGCCGCCCTGATCGACGAGACCGCCTTCTTGAACGTGGGGGCCACCTGCCTGATCCTGAAGGTATAGCAATCCACGGCCAAGAGGTATGAGGCCGCCCCCAGCAGAAGGTCCCTGTTCCGCTCGAAGCTCACATCGCCAAAAAACTTTTTTACCGAGTTCACCCGGGCCCGGGTCGTCGCGCTGATCTTTTCGGTCTCCGCGCCGGTGATTTCCGAAAAATCCCTTGGATAAGCCGCGTAATAACACCGGGGGCAGACGATTACCAGGTACGCAAGCGGGTAAACTTTCCCGAATTTCGCGTTTTTTTCGAAGATGCGTCGTAATTCATCGGTCAATGTACCCGCTATCAGGCGACCTCCGCCTGTAAGCATCTCCTCCCGATGGAATTCGTACGAGCAGATCGGGCACTTAGTCGCTTCCTTCTGCCTGAAGGATATCTTCTTTTCGTCCATAGCGCGGATGAAACCATTCCTCTACATTGGCTGGCCTATTTAATCCCACAGCATAAAGGATAATTCAACCATATTTTTTACCTAAAACCGGCCGGTGCTGTCCGCCTGTCCAGATTCAACTTCAGCAATTTTCATTGATCGGATACCCCGGTCCGCGTCCTAAATCACGACCCGTCCGGAATGGCTCACCTGTGTTAAGAGTACAACAGGACCTGCCGATAATGAGTAAAATACCGTATTCGAGGTTCGGAATGAACACGCGAAAAGCCTTTGTATCGGGCGCAATTATTTTTTTTGCGATAACTTCGGCGCCCCTCCCCGGATTGGCGGTGTCATCCGCCGTTAAATCCCAGTCGGATTACGTGTTCACACTCAACCACATCCGCGAGTTGCGCGTAATAGTCGATAATTTCGGCGATGATGCGCAGAAAAAGCAGTTTGATGAAATTAAAACCGTATTCAACCGTGCCTCCGAGGAATTCTACGCCCAGAACTTCGTCTCATCGTATCAAAAATTCTTTAACCTCAAAGAGCGCCTTTCGGTTTTCATGGAGACAATCGCCGCGATGTATATCAAGCGCTCGCAGGATATACTCGATTCGACCTCCAAGGCCTCGTTCGACATACTTATCAATTACGGCAGAGGGGGGCCGATGGCGAAATATTTTCGAAAGCCATTCAATCCACTCGAAGACATCAAACCGTATAAGGAGGAGGAATACCACTTTTTCCACAGCCGGGAGACCATCGAACGCTATCTTCGCGGAGGCTATAAAAATCTTCAGGACGCGCGAAACCTCGTTGCGGACCCGGATCTTGAAGTAATCAAGGCCAAAAAGAACAAGACATCGGCCAACCTCGATTTTTTAATCCATCGATATTCCATTGCCGTCGAAAACTGCAGGCTGGCCAAACAGTACGGAATCGAGATACATAAAATGATAAAGGTCCACCAGATGGGGGATATCCAGCGCAAGTATAACCTGCCCGGCGCGACACTCGAGCCTATTTTCGATGACCGCATCCCCGAAGAATTCAAGGTCGATGCGAACGACAATATCAAGCTAATCCACTCGATCGAAAAAGAGCGTCTGACCAGGAAGCAACAGGCAATCGGAAAATAAACTCTGGCATATCTGCTTTCGATAAAATAAGAAAGCCCCTGGAACGGGGCTTTCTTTATGGCCGGTTGACTGCTAATAACTACTTCTTGTCTTTAGACTTGTCCTTCGGCTTGTCCTTCGGCTTGTCCTTCGGCTTGTCCTTCGCTTTGCCCTTATTCTCGCCCGCCTTCTTCGCGGCCGATTTGCGCTCTACTAATTCGACGATCGCCATTTCCGCTGCGTCTCCGGGCCTTCTCCCCAGAAGATACAGACGCGTATATCCGCCGTTACGCCCCTTGAATCTCGGCGCGATGTCGTCGAACAGCTTTTGCACCACGTCGCGGTCTTTTATCGTCTTCATGACAATGCGTTTGTTATGCAGCTTTTTATCGGCCGCATCCTCGGGAAGATCTATATTATCCTTCGCACGGGTTATTATCTTTTCCGATATCCTTTTCAGCTCACGCCCCTTTTGTTTCGTCGTGATTATCCGCTCCTTTTCGAATAAAGAGGTAACCATGTTGGCGAACATTGCCTTGCGATGCGACTGCGTCCTGCCGAGCTGCCGTACGCTGTTCTTGTGTCTCATTGAATCTCTCCTCGATTATTCCTTCAATCCAAGGCTCAGGTGATTGACGTCCAGCCTTCCCTTAATCTCCTTGAGTATCTGATCGCTGTAATGTTTGGACTTTTTCAGCTCTTCCTCGGTCTTCCTCACCAGGCTCTCAAGATCATTGATGTCGAGACTCTTGAGGGTGTTGTACGCCCTTACGGAAAGTTCGAGCTCGTCGATGGACCTGGCAAGAACATTCTTTATCCTCTCAATATTTTCATCAACCACTTCGGCCTCTTCCTCGATCTCCTCCTCGAAGTTGATGAAGATGGTCATGTGGTCTTTGATGATCTTCGCCGCCTGGGCCAGCGCGTCTTCCGGGGATATGGAGCCGTCAGTCCAAACCTCGAGTATCAGCTTGTCGTAATCCGTTCGCTGCCCGACTCGTGTGTCCTCGATCTTAACGTTCACTTTTTTAACCGGCGTAAAAATCGCGTCTATCGGAATGACGCCGATCGTTTCCGTGTTGCCCTTATTCAACTCGGCGGGGACATACCCCCTTCCCCTCTCAACCTGTATCTCGAGGTCGATCTTCGCTTTTTCATTGAGCGTCGCGATTTTAAGATCCTGGCTCATTATCTCAATGTCTGAATCTACATTGAAATCCGCTCCTGTAAGCTCCCCGGGACCCTGTTTGATCACGTGCATCACTTTCGGAAGTTCGCCGTGGTATTTCAGCCGCAGCTTCTTGAGATTAAGGATTACTTTTGCAACGTCCTCGTAAACTCCTTCGATCGCGTGAAACTCGTGCGGGACCCCCTCGACTTTAATCGCGGTAATCGCCGAACCTTCTATGGAAGACAAAAGCACCCTGCGAAGCGAGTTGCCGACCGTCAGGCCGTACCCCTTCTCAAACGGCTCCGCGATAAAGCGCCCGTAATCTTTCTCCAGTTCATCATGTTCAAAGACAATTTTGCTCGGTCTCTTAAAACCTTTTAAAAGGTTCTTTGGGGCCATTATAACCTCCGGTGTTCAGCCGCACAACAGGATATCCGCGCTACGGGGCACAGAATCACTTGGAATACAATTCAATAACCAGCTGCTCATTAAACGGAGCGGCAACGTCCTGGCGTGCCGGCAATCTCAATATCTTTCCCTTCTTGCCATCAAAATCAACTTCAACCCACTCCGGGAGCGAACTCAAAGCCTTGGACAGCTTAATCGAATCTTCCACCGTCACATTGGCCTTGTATTTCTCGGCTATTTCAACCAGGTTTCCCTCTCTAATCCTGAACGACGGTATGTCCACCCTCTCCCCGTTTACGAGAATATGCCCGTGCTGTATCAGCTGGCGGGCCTGCATCCGTGATGACGCAAACCCGATACGGTAGACCACATTGTCGAGTCTTCTCTCGAGCAGGGACAGCATGTTGTCGCCGGTGACCCCCTTCATCCTGTTCGCCTCTTCGAATATCAGCCGGAACTGCTTTTCAAGGAGACCGTAGCTTCTTTTGATCTTCTGTTTTTCACGCAGCTGTACGCCGTATTCCGACAGCTTCCCCCTTCTTTTACGGGGAGGCCCTGGAGGATATTTCTTTTTCTTGATCGCACACTTGTCCGTAAGACAGCGCTGCCCCTTCAGCATGAGCGGGGTCATCTCCCTTCTGCACAGCTTGCACGATGGTCCGGTATACTTTGCCATATTGCTCCTCTCGATCCTCTCAGACTCTGCGCCTTTTCGGCGGGCGGCACCCATTATGCGGAATCGGCGTAATGTCCTTGATCTTCGTCACCGAAAGGCCCGACTGCGAGAGGGAACGAATCGCCGCCTCCCTGCCGATTCCCGGCCCCTTCACCAGCACCTCGACAGTGCGAAGGCCCGCCGTATCGATCGCTTTCTGAGCAGCAACCTTTGCCGCCATCTGCGCCGCGAAAGGAGTCGATTTACGCGAACCTTTGAAACCCTCGCCGCCCGATGACGCCCACGATATTACATTTCCCTGCATATCGGTCAGGGTGATAATGGTGTTGTTATACGTGGCCCGGATAAACGCCTTTCCGACCGGCACGTTTTTCTTTTCTTTCTTCTTCGTTCTTTTTTGCTTCACGGATATTCTCCTTTTGCGCGTACAATATCGCTATTTCTTCTTTTTGCCCATCAACGGCTTCCTGTTACCCTTTCGGGTCCTTGCGTTGTTTTTTGTGTTCTGGCCCCGGACCGGCAGCCCTCTTCGATGGCGAATCCCCCGGTAACAGCCGATGTCCATCAATCGCTTGACATTCATCGCCACCTCGGTCCGAAGATCACCCTCCACCTTGAAGTTTTTTTCAATCGTCTGTCTGAGCACGTTGATTTCCTCGTCGGTAAGGTCTTTCACCCTCGTATCGGGATTGATCTTCGCGGCCTTCAGTATCTTTCCGGCACCGGCATCGCCTATGCCAAAAATATAAGTAAGCGCCACTTCGATCCGTTTGTTGTTGGGCAAATCTACGCCTGAAATACGTGCCATATATAACCTCTTATTTTGCCGTTCTCTTCTTCTGACGCTGCTTGTGCCTGGGGTTTGCGCAAATAACCATTACAACCCCATGACGCTTTATCACCTTGCATTCAGAACATACCTTCTTGACCGAAACGCGAACCTTCATCACTGACCTCGTGTAAATCGCTGTATAGAACGCGTAAAAAGAACCCCCGGACTACTTCGCCCGGTAGGTAATTCTCCCTCTGCTCAGGTCGTACGGCGACAATTCAACCGTAACCCGATCGCCGGGAAGGATCCGAATATAATGCATCCGCATCTTGCCGGATATGTGCGCGAGCACTACATGCCCGTTTTGAAGCTTAACCCTGAACATCGCGTTGGGAAGCGGCTCAACCACAACGCCTTCAACTTCTATGGGTTCTTCTTTTGGCATATATCCACTCTATTTCAATTAAAATTTTTACCACTCGTCAAAATTTGAGCTTTTCCGTCAACGATCGCGACCGTGTGCTCGAAATGCGCCGAAAACCTGCGATCCCTCGTAATCACCGTCCAACCGTCGCCCAGTACCTCAACATCGCGACCCCCAGCGTTTATCATCGGCTCAATCGCGAAGACCATCCCCTCCCTGATTCTCGGCCCCTTCCCGGCATCACCGAAATTCGGAATCGACGGCTCCTCGTGGAGATTCTTTCCAATGCCGTGTCCGACAAACTCCTCAACAGGTGCGAACCCGAAACGGGTAACATGGGCCTCAACGGCATGGGACACATCCGAAACTCTGTTGCCCGCCACCGCTTTTTCGATGCCCCTGTACAGAGATTCCCGCGTTACATTGAGGAGGCTTTCGATATCCTCGCCGACCGAACCGATCGCGTAACTTCGCGCCGTATCTCCATAGTAATCTTTATAATAAACACCGATATCAATTCCGATGATATCGCCGCTTTTAAGCCGTGTATCCCTGCTCGGAATCCCGTGAACCACCACCTCGTTTATCGAGGTGCATACGGCCGCGGGAAATCCCTTGTATCCGAGAAACGCGGGGGACGCACCGGATTTCCTGATTGCGCTTCGAGCAAGGGTGTCGATTTCGTGGGTTGAAACGCCGGCGCCGATGATCGTCTCTATTTCGTCAAGCACGCTTGCGGCTATCAGACAGGCGTTTTCAATCCTTTTTATCTGCTCTTTGTTATAAATATAAATACCCAATGCCCGCCCGCATACCCGTCGAAGAAGCCTTTACTGGTACCTCCCGCGGATCCGTCCTTTTTTTATAAAGCCGTCGTAATGACGCATAAGCAGCTGCGACTCTATCTGCTTGAGCGTGTCCAGCGCAACGCCGACAATAATAAGCAGCGACGTTCCACCGAAAAGATAGGCCATCTCATGCGATACTTCCTCCGGCCATATCCGGATAATAAAGTCCGGGAAAATGGCGATCAGCGCGAGAAAAATCGCCCCGGAAAGCGTGATGCGGTTCAGTATACGCGTAATGTAATCCACAGTGTTCGGACCCGGCCTGATCCCGGGGATGAATCCACCGTATTTTTTAAGATTATCCGCAATATCCACCGGATTGAACTGTATCGCCGTGTAAAAATAGCAGAAGAAAATTATAAGAATGGCGTACATGAACATATAAACGCCGTGGCCGGGCGAAAGCCAGTACTGCAGCCTCTGTAATATCGCATACTCACTGCCACCCAGCATATTGCTTATCTGCGCCGGGAACAAAATGATGGAGGAAGCGAAAATGATCGGTATCACTCCAGCCGCATTCACCCTCAGCGGGATCGCCTGAGACGACATCTGCACCATGCGCCGTCCGACCACTCGTTTGCCATAATTAACCGGGATTTTACGTATGCCCAGTGTCAGAAGAATCGACGCCGCCACCACCATCACGAAAATTCCCATCAGTACGATGCCGATAATAGGATCGCTGCGATCCACTACCCGCTGCCATGTGTCCATCACGGCGGCAGGCACCCTTACGACAATACCGGCAAATATTATCAAGGAAATTCCGTTTCCTATCCCGCGCTCGGTAATCACCTCGCCGAGCCACATGAGTACCATGGTGCCCGTGGTAATCGCCATAACGGTCACAATAATAAAACCGATCCCCGCGTCCTTCGGCACCACCGCGCCCTTCGCCGACACCATCGATTTCATCCAGAAAGTAAGCCCCATGGACTGAATGGCGCATAACAGAACAGTCCCGTACCGGGTATATTGATTGATCTTTTTGCGGCCTTCGGGGCCTTCTTTGGAAAACCGCTCAAGCTGAGGTATGACTACCGTTAAAAGCTGCATTATGATCGAAGCGGAAATGTATGGCATTATTCCAAGCGCAAAAATCGTAAACCGCTTGAGCGCTCCCCCTGCGAACAGATCGAAGAAATCGACAAGTCCTCCCGCCTGGCTGCTCTTCGCGGCCTGGTCGAAATACGATTTCAGCGCGTCAACATTTATGCCGGGTATGGGAATATGCGCGCCTATCCGGTATACGATAAGTATGAACAAAGTAAAAAGTATCCTTCTGCGGAGTTCCGGAATTTTGAATACATTGACTATCGCGCTGGCCATTGGGACCCCTTAGCTTTCCTGCTTTTGCGCTGCCGGCTGGCCGACAATAGCCTTGCCGCCCGCTTTTTCTATCTTTTCTCTGGCCGTGGCGGAAAACGCATCGGCGTAAACGGTCATGGCTTTGTCGATCGATCCATTTCCCAGGATTTTGATTGCACTGTTCTTTCCCTTGACAAGTCCGCGCTTCTGAAGCAATTCACGGTCTATTTCCGCGGCGTCGATCTTTCCCAGTTCCGTCAGGTTGACCACGACAAACTCCAGCCTGAACAGATTATTGAAACCGCGCTTGGGGACCCTGCGCTGCAGAGGCATCTGGCCGCCCTCGAACCATGCGCGCCGTTTCGCCCCGGATCTGCTCATCTGGCCTTTGTGACCCCGGCAGCTCGTTTTGCCATGGCCGCTGCTCATTCCACGCCCCACTCTTTTTCTGCTTTTAATCGATGCGGGCTTTTTCAGTGTATAACGCTCTTCCATGTCTCACGTGCTCTCTACTTTTTTATTTCCCTGACTTCAACGAGGTGGTTCACCTTCATGATCATCCCCCGAATCACCGGGTTGTCGTCGTGAATCCTTGCCGCATTCATCCTTCTCAGGCCAAGCGCGGTCAGAGTCTTGCGCTGGTCCGGCTTTTTTCCGTTCCTGCTTCTTACCTGTTTTACTTCTATCTTTTTCGCCATGTGCTCCACCTCGTCAGGCTTCCCATAATTTGTTCAACGGGATTTCACGCAGATCGGCGGCCTCTCTGAGGCTCCTTAACTGAATCAACCCATCAATTGTGGCCTTCACCACGTTGAGCGGGTTGCGCGAGCCCTGAACTTTTGCAAGTACGTCGTGTATTCCCGCTCGTTCGATGACCGCACGCACCGACGCACCCGCAATAATTCCTGTACCGGGCGATGCGGGCTTTAGAATGACGCGCGCAGATTTAAATTTGCCAATTACCTGATGAGGAATGGTGTTCTTTGTTCTGTTGACTTTATATACGTTTTTCTTTGCCGCTTCCACGCTCTTTCGTATCGCGTCGGGAACCTCATTGGCCTTGCCGAAACCGACTCCGATATGTCCCTGGCCGTCTCCTACCACCGACAGCGCGCTGAAAGAAAAACGCCTTCCACCTTTCACCACCTTCGCTACGCGGTTGATTGTGACGACTTTCTCAACGAGTTCCAGACCGTCGTTCTTGATTTTCTTCCTAAGCACCTTCATCAGAAACCACCCTTAAAATTCCAGACCATTTTCACGCATGGCGTCGGCGAATGCCTTTACCTTGCCGTGATACAGATAGCCGTTGCGGTCGAACACGACCTTCTTAACGCCGAGCTCTACCGCCTTGCCTGCAATAAGTTTACCGAGCGTCGTTGCCGCCTCCTTGTTGCCGCGGTTTTTCATCTGGGGGAATTCCGGACTCAAAGTCGACATACCCAGGACGGTATGCCCTGCAACATCGTCGATAATCTGTGCGTAAAACCCCTTGTTACTCCTCGATATGCAAATCCGCTTGCGGCCGGCGACAATGCGGATTTTTCTTTTAACGCTCAACCGCCTGCGGGCATATCGCTTTTTTTTAAGTCGTATTTTATCCATTATTTTTTACCTGTCTTACCGGCTTTTTTCCGCACCTTTTCGTTTTTATAGCGGATTCCCTTGCCTTTATAGGGTTCCGGCGACCGCAGCTCCCTGATGTTCGCCGCCACCTGCCCGACAACCTGTTTGTTGATTCCCGTAACTTTCAGCTTTGTCGGTTCCAGTACCTGGACGGTTATACCCGCCGGAGGAGTGTACGTTATATTGTGCGAATATCCCAGCTGGAGAACGACATTTTTGTCCTGCTGGCTGGCGCGGTAGCCCACACCAACGATCTCGAGATCCTTTTCGAATCCCTTCGAAACACCGATTACCATATTGGCAAGGAGCGCCCTCGAAAGCCCGTGAATGGCGTCCAGCTTCTCCACTCCCGAATTAGGATTCGTCAGGACCTCCACCTCCTGAGCCTGCAGCTTCAGCTCGATCCCCTGCATAAGCTCCATCGCCTCAGTCCCAAGCGGGCCTTTGATTGTTACGCTGCGATCCTTTACATCCACGGTAACGCCGCCGGGGATCGGAATGATCTTTTTCCCTATTCTTGACATGTCAGCTCACTCACTGTCTCGCGTTATGAAATCTCGCACACCACTTCGCCGCCCACATTAAGCTTCTTGGCGGCCTTGTTCGTTATAATTCCTTTCGAGGTTGAAAGAATCCATATGCCCACATTGTTATAAACAGGACGCAAATCTTCGGCGCCTATGTATACTCTCCGCCCGGGCTTGCTGATCCGTTTAAGGCTGAGCATAGCCGACTGGCTGCTCGTACCGTACTTGAGGTATACCCTCAAGAGTTTCTGTTTATTATCATCGATCAGCTTGAAGTTCTTTATAAAACCCTCGTCTTTAAGTATCCTCGCAATCGCGACCTTCATCTTTGATGACGGAATATCGACCTTCAGATGCCCCGCCTTTACAGCGTTGCGCATCCTTGTCAGCATATCGGAAATGGGGTCGGAAACGCTGCTCATAATACCACTGCTCCACTAAATAGATTTTTTACCATGACGATTTGGTAACACCCGGGACCTTCCCCTGGTTGGCAAGCTTACGGAAGCACAGCCTGCACATATCAAATCTCCTCATGTATGCGCGGGGCCTTCCGCAAATCTTGCACCTGTTGTGCTTGCGCACGTCGTACTTCGGAGTCTTAATGCTTTTAGCGATCATGCATGTTTTGGCCACGTCTATCACCCCTGTTCCCTGAACGGCATTTTAAACTCGTCGAGCAATGCCTTCGTTTCTTCTTTGGACTTGGATGTAGTCACAATTGTGATGTTAATTCCGTGAATCTTGTCAACCTTGTCGAAATCAATTTCCGGAAAAATGATCTGTTCCCTGATAGAAAAATTATAATTGCCGAAATTGTCGAAGGATTTCGCCGAAAGCCCCTTGAAGTCCCTGACCCTTGGCAGCGCAATATTGATAAGCCTGTCCAGGAATTCGAACATCACGGCACCGCGCAGCGTCACTCGGCATCCGACATCGTATCCTTCCCTTATTTTAAAGTTGGCGATCGATTTCTTGGCCACGGTCTTCACCGCCCGCTGACCGGAGATTTTCGTAAGCTCCTCTATTGCGGCATTGATGGCGTTCTGATTCGCATGGGCGTCGCCCATGCCGACGTTAAGAACGATCTTCTCGAGCCTCGGCACCTGCATCACCGATTTATACTTTAAGCGGTCCATAAGCCGCTTTTTTACGTTCGTGTCGTAATCGACCTTAAGCCGTGCAGCCATCGCATTCACCCTACTTGTCCAGACTCTTACCGCATTTTTTACATACCCGGTTTTTGCCGGAATCCTTTATCTCCATTCCCACCCGAACGCCCTTTTTGCATTTTTCGCAAAATATCATCACCTTCGAGATATTAACCGGATATTCGAGATTGATGGCCCCGCCTTTGGGATTTTCCTGCGACGGGCGGACAAACTTCTTCTTCTTGTTTATGCCCTCTATCACCGCGCGCCCCTTTGATATGTCGACGAAGAGTATTTTCCCTTTTTTACCCCTGTCAGCGCCCGATATCACAACGACATTATCGTTCTTCTTTAACTTCGTGCTTGCCATTGCTCATTGCCTCTTATAGTACTTCCGGAGCAAGGGAAACGATCTTCAGAAAATTCCGATCCCGAAGCTCCCTGGCCACCGGCCCGAAAATACGCGAACCCTTGGGCTCGTTCTTGGCATCGATTATCGCCACCGCGTTGTCATCAAAACGAATATACGATCCGTCTTTTCTTCTTACCGGCTTGCTCGTCCGGACGACAACCGCGCGAAGAACCGCCTTCGTGTGCACCTTTTTGCCGGTCGAATCCTTCAATCCGTAAGAAGGCTGAGAGTCCTTCACGGCCACCACGATGATGTCGCCGACCGTGGCATAGCGTCTTCGCGTGCCGCCGAGTATCTTTATACACTGCACTTTTTTCACGCCGCTGTTGTCGGCGACATTCAACATCGTTTGTACCTGGATCATGACAAACCCCTACTTCACCTTCTCGATTATCTCGACCAGACGATACCGCTTGTCCTTCGAAAGCGGCCTCGTTTCCTCTATTCTCACAAGGTCGCCGATGGAACACTCATTTTTCGCATCGTGGCCCTTGATCCTTTTCGTCATCCTGACCGATTTCTTGTAAAGTGAGTGCATCATGAGCCTTTTTATCTCAACAACGATGGTCTTGTCCATCTTGTTGCTCACCACTTTACCGACGATCTGCTTCTTGTTTTTTTTCGCGGTCTCCATGAAACACTAACGCTCCTGATGAATTGTTATTTCCCTTTCGGCGTCCGTAAGCCGAGCACGTATTCCCTCTTGAGCGTCAAAATCCGCGCGATATGTTTCCTGAGCGTGCTCACCCTCTTGGGATTATCGACCTTGCTGGTAACACTTTTAAAGCGCTGCTTGCGTATTTCTTCCTTCGCCTCGCGCATGCTTTTGTCGAGCTCTCCCATGTTGAGTTCCTCGATTTTTCCCTTCATGTTTCTATCCCTGTGCCTGTTACTTTTCGATCCCTATTATCTTCGTTTTTACCGAAAGCTTGAAAGCCGCCAGCCTTAATGCGTCTTTCGCCAGATCTTCGTTTACCCCGGCAATCTCGAACAGGATTCTTCCAGGTTTGATGATCGCCACCCAACCCTCGGGATTGCCCTTCCCCTTGCCCATACGGGTCTCGGCGGGTTTTTTGGTGACCGGATAATCCGGGAAAATCCTGATCCAGAGTTTTCCGCCGCGTTTAACTTTTCTCGAAATGGCCACACGGGCGGCCTCTATCTGCTTGCTCGAAATCTTGCCGCACTCCATGGATTTCAGTGCGAACTCCCCGAAGGAGATCGTCGATCCGCGAAAGGCCTTGCCCTTCATCCTGCCGCGCTGCAACTTCCTGAATTTAGTCCTTTTGGGCATTAACATGGCAACATCCTCGCTTACTTCGTCTTCCTTTTAACGGTATACTTGTCCTCGTCCGATTCCTCTTTCTTGGAAAGTATATCGCCGTTATATATCCATACCTTTATTCCGATCAGCCCGAAGGTCGTAAGGGCCTCCGCCGTTCCGTAGTCGATATCCGCGCGAAGCGTATGAAGCGGTATCCTTCCTTCTTTGTAAGACTCCGCTCTCGAAATCTCCGCCCCGTTCAATCGTCCCGAAATTGCGACCTTGATGCCGAGGGCGCCGCCGCGGATCGCGCCGGCGATCGCCTGCTTGACCGCGCGTCTGTATGGAAATCGTCCTACTACCTGCGACGCCACCTGCTCGGCTACAATCTTCGCGTTCTTTTCGGGCTTTTTGACTTCGTTGATATTGATATAGATGTTTCTCGAGGATATCTTCTGGAGCTCACCCTTCAGTATCTCAATGTCCGAACCTTTCTTTCCTATGAGAAGTCCCGGTCTGGAAGCGTGTATATTTATATTCACCCTGTCCGGGTAGCGTTCTATCGCCACCTTGTATATCCCGGCGTTTTTATGCTTCGCCTGAACATGGCGCTGGATGGCGAGGTCTTCGTGCAAATTCTTCGCATACAGCTTCTTTTCCTCGTACCATACAGAATCCCACGTGCGGTTGACGCCGACTCTAAAACCCGTCGGATTAACTTTCTGACCCATAGCGTCCTTCCGTACCTCTTAGTTTTCGTTCGATAAAATGACAACGATGCTGCTTGTCCGCTTCCTGAGCCTGGAAGCCCGTCCGCGGGCGCGGGCGCGGAAACGCTTCATCGTGGGCCCTTCGTCCACGGTTATTTTCTTTATGAAGAGATCCTTCTCGAGAAGATCCGGTTTCTTGTACTTCGCATTGGCACCCGCGGAATACAGGGCCTTTAAGATAAGCTTTGACGCCTTGCGGGGAACCGCCTTGAGCACGTCGACAGCCTCAGGAAACGAGTAACCCCTGATCTCATCGGCAACGAGGCGTGCCTTCTGGGACGAAATCCTCTGATATTTTGATATTGCCTTGGCTTCCATCATAATTCCTCGCCTATTTCTTCTTCTTCGCTACCTTGTCGTCCCTGCTCGTATGTCCCCGGTAGGTACGGGTCGGCGCGAATTCGCCAAGCTTGTGCCCCACCATCTGCTCGGTGACATATACCGGGATAAAATTTTTCCCGTTGTGTACCATCAGCGTATGCCCGATCATTTCAGGAAAAATCGTCGAACGCCGGGACCAGGTTTTCAGGGCCTTCTTCGTATTGGTTGAATTCATCTCTTCTACCTTCTTGAAGAGTTTGATGTCAATATACGGGCCTTTCTTGATAGAACGAGCCATGGCTTACTTCCTTCTCTTTATGATCATGGAATTGCTGTACTTTTTCTTCTTTCTCGTCTTATACCCCTTCGTCGGCATGCCGGTGGGCGACACCGGATGACGTCCGCCCGAAGACTTGCCCTCGCCGCCACCAAGCGGGTGGTCAATCGGATTCATTGCAACGCCGCGTACTTTCGGCCTCTTGTTCAGCCAGCGCGACCTTCCCGCCTTTCCGATCGTTACGTTTACATGGTCCTTATTGCCGACCTCACCTATAGTTGCATAGCACTCTTTATTGATCTTCCGGATTTCGCCGGAGGGGAGCTTCACCATGCAATAATCGCCTTCACGCGCGGCTATCTGCGCACTCGTTCCGGCCGATCTGACTATCTGGCCGCCCTTGCCTCGGTGAAGTTCAATATTGTAAATATTCGTGCCGACCGGAATGTTCTTGAGCGGGAGGCAGTTGCCCACCTTGAACTCGGCGTTCTCGCCCGAGACAATCGCATCTCCAACCTTGAGCGACATCGGCGCAATTATATACCGTTTTTCCCCGTCAGCGTATGCGATAAGCGCGATGTTCGCCGATCTGTTGGGATCGTACTCTATTGTTGCCACGCGTCCTTCGATATCGTATTTATTCCGTTTGAAATCGATAATTCGGTATTTTTGCTTGTGTCCGCCGCCGCGTCTGCGTACGGATATCTTTCCGTTGTGGCCCCTGCCCGCAAACTCTTTCTTCCCGACGCAGAGCGGTTTGTACGGACTGTCGGAGGTGATCTCCTCCTTGGTCAGAACCGTCTGAAAACGCCTTGTATTCGTAACCGGCTTAAATTTTTTAATTCCCATGTCAGTTTTCCTGTTCTTTCGTTTGCGGCACCCGGCGTCACTGGTTTTCGAAGAGGTCTATCTTCTCGCCTTCTTTAAGCGTCACTATCGCCTTTTTCCACGCGGTCGTTATGCCGTACTGGTGGCGAACCCTCTTCTGTTTTCCCCGCACAATCATCACGTTTACCCTCTCGGCGGTAACGTTGAATATTTCCTTAACCGCCTTTTTGATCATGTGCTTGTTGGCCTTTAGTGACACCCGAAAAACGTACTTTGCGCTCTCGGAAAGCTCGGTACTCTTTTCTGAAAGAACCGGCCGTATAATTACGTCGTTATAATCCATTGCTATTCACCTTTTGTGTACTTCTCGTTCAGGTACTTCACGGCGCCCTCGGTAAGAATGAGCGTTTTCGAATAAAAGATGTCCCTTCCGGAGATCCTCTGAACATTATTATAAACAAACCATGGGATGTTGCGCAAGGCTCGCTTCAGCATCGCGTCTTCGCTGTCGGTGATCAGTACACCCTTCTGGACGTTCAGCGCCTTGCCAATCACCGCGATCTCTCTGGTCTTGCCGCTCTCGACCTTTAAATCCTCGACAACCTTTATGGAGCCCTCTTTTGCCTTGAGCGAGAGCAGCGCACGGTAAGCGGCGCCCCTCATGCCCTTCGGGAGTTCTATCCTGTAATCACGCTGATGGGGACCGAAAATAGTGCCCCCCCCCTTCCACTGCGGCGCCCTGATGCTTCCCTGGCGCGCCCTTCCGGTGCCTTTCTGCTTGTACGGCTTGGCGCCTCCGCCTCTTACAAACGAACGCTCTTTCGTACAGTGCGTGCCCTGGCGAAGGTTCGCGTTCGCCGCCTTCACAAGCTCGTATATAAGGACATCATTAATCTTTGCGTTGAAAACGCGGTCGTCCAGCTCAACCTGTCCGACCACCTTTCCGTCTTTTGATAATTTATCGAGGATCATTACGCGCCTGCCTACTTCTCTTTGACTGTGATCAGGGAATCCTTGCGCCCCGGTACCGCCCCGGAGATGAGAACGATATTTTTTTCCTTTAGTACCTTGACGATTTTCAGGTTCTTAACCGTTACCCTCTCTCCGCCGTCCCTGCCGGGCATCTTCTGCCCTTTCCAGACTTCTCCCGGAAAAGTATGCGCACCGATGGAACCGGGAGCGCGATGGAAATCGGAACCATGCGTCTTACGGCCACCGCTGAACCCGTGCCGCTTCATGACGCCGGCAAAGCCCTTCCCTTTCGTTATTCCAGTAACATTTACCACCTGGTTCTCGGCGAAGATCTCGCAGGTCAGGACGCTTCCCACGTCAAGGGAATCGTCGAAAACCTCGACCTCACCCATAACGCTCACGGGGATGATGTTTCTCTTTTTGAAATCTCCTAAAATCGGCCTGGTCACCTTGCGCTCCTTAATCTCTTTGAACCCAAGCTTGAGCGCGGAATAACCGTCCTTTTCAGGTGTCTTCTTTTGCACGACTACGCAGGGGCCCAGCTCACAGACCGTAACCGGTACCATGGTACCGTCCTCGGCTATATACTGACTCATCCCGATCTTTCTTCCAATAAGCGCCTTTTTCATCGCACTAACCCATACTCTTAAGAGAATTGTTCCCTATCAGCTTCACAGAAACATACCCGATATGTGAAAATCGCAAGCCCGGGTTCAGGATTTTATATCAACAGAGACACCGGCGGGGAGTTCGAGCTTCATCAGCGCCTCAACCGTATCGGAGTTCGGGTCGATGATGTCGATCAGGCGCTTGTGAGTGCGTATCTCAAATTGCTCACGCGACTTTTTATTGACGTGCGGCGACCGTAAAACGCAGAACTTCTCGATCTTGGTAGGTAGCGGAATCGGCCCCGCTACCCGCGCACCGCTCCTGTTCGTCGTCGCGACTATCTTTGCCGCTGACTGATCCAGCAGCTTGGCATCGAAAGACCGCAACTTGACCCTAATTTTTTGCCCTGTAATCTTCGCCACTGTAGTATCCTGTCCTAACTTAGCTTGTTTTGTCAGATCGAAACGTAAAGGCGTGCATCATAACAACTGCCGGCCGCAATAAGACGCGG
Organism: Spirochaetota bacterium; assembly: GCA_035477215.1. NCBI lineage: Bacteria > Pseudomonadati > Spirochaetota > Spirochaetota bacterium. The sequence continues at coordinate 129,126 of DATIKU010000053.1, forward strand.
CCGGACAACTATTCAGGCACAGGCCTATTTATTCAAGTTATTTTTACAATTTATTCAAGTATCTTGGTCACAACCCCTGCACCGACAGTCCGACCTCCCTCGCGGATGGCAAACCGGAGGGTCTCTTCCATCGCGATCGGCGTAAGGAGCTCCACCGTCATCGTGATGTTATCACCAGGCATAACCATCTCCACGCCTTCAGGCAGGTATATCATACCGGTCACGTCCGTTGTCCGGAAATAGAACTGGGGACGATAATTGTTGAAGAAAGGAGTGTGGCGGCCGCCTTCCTCTTTCGAGAGAACATAAACTTCTCCAAGGAATTTCTTGTGGGGAGTGATCGAACCGGGCTTCGCGAGCACCTGGCCGCGTTCAACATCCTCTTTCGCGGTGCCGCGAAGAAGGCATCCAACGTTATCTCCGGCCATCCCCTCGTCGAGGATCTTACGGAACATCTCAACTCCCGTGCAAACCGTCTTTTTCGTATCGACAAATCCGACGATCTCGACTTCCTCGCCGGTCTTCACTATGCCGCGCTCGATCCTTCCCGTTACGACCGTACCGCGGCCGGTAATCGAAAAAACGTCTTCGATCGGCATAAGGAAGGGTTTGTCTTTCGCGCGCTCCGGTGTCGGAATATAGTTATCAAGCGCATCGGCGAGCTTTAGAATCGGCCCGCAGGCCTCGCAGTCCGCTTTTCCACAACCGCACTCCATGGCTTTAAGCGCCGAGCCGGGCACTATCGGAACCTCTTCGCCGGGATATTCGTACTTGCTCAAAAGCTCGCGGACTTCAAGCTCGACGAGTTCGATGAGTTCGGCGCGGTCGGCCGGATCGAGCTGGTCGACCTTGTTGAGAAAGACGATAATATAGGGAACGTTAACCTGACGTGCGAGAAGAACATGTTCCTTTGTCTGGGGCATGGGGCCGTCGGTGGCCGCAACCACCAGAATGGCCGCATCCATCTGGGCGGCGCCGGTGATCATGTTCTTGATATAGTCGGCGTGGCCCGGGCAGTCGACATGGGCATAGTGCCTGTTCTTGGTTTCATATTCCTGGTGCGAAGTGGCGATCGTTATTCCGCGCGCCTTTTCTTCGGGAGCGTTATCGATCTGGTCATAATTGACCGCCTTGTTCTTTCCACCAATCGCCGCGGTAAGACACTTGGTGATGGCGGATGTCAATGTGGTCTTGCCATGGTCGATATGCCCAATCGTCCCTACATTAACATGGGGTTTTGACCTGTCGAATTTTTCCTTTCCCATTGTAATTCTCCTTAAAAATTATTCGTCGATAGATGATACCCGCGCTATACACGGCATTCAACCGGTCCTCCGCGCAATCCGAATACCGGTGGTATTGTGCTATTTACTAGTAAAAGAGGATAGGGGTCCAGAAAACGAACAGGACATCCTCGCCCGTGAATACGAAAACCGAGTGTATGAATTTAAAAAATATGAGCCTATTCTGTCAACAAATTAATTCTAATTAATATTATTTTAAGGCCGGCGCCGTCGCCCCCCCCCGGCCTTATAAACCTGACTTAATAGAGCCTTCCCACGAGCCGTGCCACGATGGTATCGGTAATGGTCTTTGGCACCTGGTCATAGTGGCTGAACTGCAGCGTATGGGAGGCCCTTCCCTGGCTCAACGAGCGTACGCCCGTGGCATAACCGAAGACCTCGGAGAGCGGTACGTGGGCACCTATAACCCTCAGCTGCCCCTGCATGTGAATTCCGTCGATCTTCCCCCGCCGGCCGTTGATATCGCTGATGATGTCTCCCATGTATTCGTCGGGAACCACCACTTCGAGCTTCATTATCGGCTCAAGAAGGGTTGGTTCCGCCTTCCTCGAGCCGTCCTTCACCGCCATGGTCGCCGCGATCCTGTACGCCATATCGACCGAATCCGTCTCATCGAACGATCCGCCCACCAGCGTCGTCTTTACATCGACCATCCGGTAGCCGGCAAGAACTCCCGCCTCCATGGCGTCGCGCACTCCGTTCTCTATAACCGCGATAAATGAGTCCGGGATAATGCCCGGCTTAAGCCTGCTTTCGAACTGTATCCCGGAGCCGGGTTTTGCGGGCTCCAGTACAAGCGCGACATGGCCGAACTGGTTTTTCCCGCCGATCTGCCGTTCGTAGCGGTTCTCCATCTCCACTTTCCGGGTGATGGTTTCCTTGTAGGCCACCTGAGGCGTGCCGATATTGGCGCTTACATTGAATTCGCGCGTCAACCGGTCTATGATTATTTCGAGGTGGAGCTCACCCATGCCGGAAATAAGGTTCTGGCCGGTGTCTTCATCAATTTTAGCCCTGAATGTCGGGTCCTCGTCCTCGAGCCGCCTGAGCGCCGCGTTCATTTTATCCTGATCGGCCCTTGTTCGGGGTTCTATGGCGATGGATATAACCGGATCCGGGAACTGCATTTTTTCCAGTAGTATCGGCGACTTCTCGTCACAGAGAGTGTCGCCGGTGCGCGCCGCCTTCAGCCCCACGAGGGCGACGATGTCCCCCGTATACACTTCGGAAACCTCCTCCCTGTCGTTGGCATGCATTCGGAGGATTCTTCCAATACGTTCCTTTTTATTGTCCGATACATTCAGGAGCACATCCCCGGTCTTCATATGCCCCGAGTAAACACGCACATACGACAGCCTTCCAACGTAGGGGTCCGACATTATTTTAAAAACGAGCGCGGAGAACGGCCCCCTGTCGTTCGCCTCGTACATTAACACTTCGTCACGCTTATTGGGATTATGCCCCTCCACCGGTTTGACATCCTTTGGAGAAGGGAGGTATTCGACGATGGCGTCGAGAAGCGGCTGGACGCCGCGGTTTTTAAGCGCGCTCCCGCAAAACACCGGAAAGAAATTCGACGCCAGCGTCACCTCCCGTATGGCCTTGCGGACAACGGGCTCGCCTATGTCGCCGCCCTCAAGAAAGGCCTCCATTATCTCATCGCTGTATTCGGCCAGGCCTTCAATCATCTGCTCGCGGTATGCCCCTGCCTTTTCCGCGAACTCGGACGGGATTTCCCGCTCCTCAAAGTGTTCACCGAGCTGGTCTGTCCACACGATACTCTTCATCCGTACAAGGTCAACAACCCCGGCGAAACGGTCCTCGGAACCCATCGGCATCTGAAGGGGCAAGGGCCGGGCGTACAGCTTTTCCCGTATCATCGACAGGCAGCGATCATAGTCGGCTCCGATTCGGTCCATCTTGTTGACGAAGCAAATCCTCGGGATGTTATACCGGTCGGCCTGGCGCCATACCGTTTCCGACTGGGGCTCGACACCAGCGACACCGTCGAACACTGCGATCGCGGAGTCGAGCACTCTGAGTGACCGCTCTACCTCCATGGTGAAATCGACGTGTCCCGGGGTATCTATAATATTGATACGGGTATTTTTCCACATGGTCGTTGTGGCGGCCGCTGTAATGGTGATACCCCGCTCCTTTTCCTGGATCATCCAGTCCATCTCCGCCGTACCCTCGTGCACCTCCCCCAGTTTGTACGTTTTTCCGGTGTAATAGAGCATGCGCTCGGTAAGCGTGGTCTTACCTGCATCGATGTGTGCCATGATGCCGATGTTTCTTGTTCGACTTAATGGAAGCTCCCTTCCCATGTGCCGCCTTCACTCGGTATCGCTATAAATAAATACCAGGGGTTCTCCCTGGTATTTATTCCGCACTAATATGCTTTTCAAATCAGAACTTGTAATGCGAGAAGGCCTTGTTGGCCTCGGCCATCTTATGCGTATCTTCTTTTTTCTTGATGGTCGTGCCCGTATTGTTATAGGCGTCCATCAGCTCGCCCGCAAGCTTCTGAAACATTGTCTTTTCGGAGCGCGAACGCGAATAATTGATTATCCAGCGTATGCCCAGCGCCTGCCGACGTTCGGGACGTATCTCAATCGGAACCTGATAGGTGGCGCCGCCGACCCTCCGCGACTTGACCTCGACGACGGGCTTTACGTTTTCAAGCGCCTGCATGAACACCTCGACGGGATCCTTCTTGGCCCTCTGTTCGAGTATATCCATCGCCTTGTAGAATATCGTCTCCGAAACTCCCTTTTTCCCCTCGAACATCATGCAGTTGATGAACTTGGTGATAAGGACGCTGCCGAACTTGGGATCGGGCAGCACCTCGCGCTTTATGGGTCTTCTTCTCCGTGGCATTGTTTCCTCTTTGCTCGCTCTTCTATGATTTCATCATGACCGTCAGGCCTTCGGCCGCTTTGAACCGTATTTCGACCGGCTCTTCCTTCGTGAGTCTACCCCGAGTGAATCCAGTGTCCCGCGGACGATATGGTATCGAACGCCTGGAAGGTCCTTGACCCTGCCGCCGCGCACCAGCACCGCCGAGTGTTCCTGCAGGTTGTGCCCGATACCGGGAATATATGCGGTCACCTCGATACCGTTGGTGAGACGCACCCGGGCAACCTTGCGAAGCGCCGAATTCGGCTTCTTGGGGGTGACGGTCATTACGCGGGTACAAACCCCCCGTTTCTGCGGACACGACTTCAGGGCGGGAGATTTGGACTTATTCTTTTTGCTCTCCCTTCCAATACGAATAAGCTGATTGATAGTTGGCATCGTTGCTCCTCTATAATGACCGTATATGATCTCCGCTTCCGGCGGCCGGGCGAGATGCCCGGCGAAACGCAGACAGAGAGAATCTCACTCGGCGAGAGCTTAACCCTTGAAATTATAGCCCTCTTTTGTCAAGAATTTTATTGTTCGACAGGCAGCTCCTCAACCTCGACCGGTTTTTCCGGTTGTGCGCCATCGAGGTCTCCGGGTTCGTTCTGGTAAACATCGATTCTGTTGTATTCCCTCACACCGGTCCCCGCCGGGATAAGGTGGCCAATGATAACGTTCTCCTTAAGCCCGCGGAGCCGGTCCACCTTCCCCTTTATCGCAGCGTCCGTAAGCACACGGGTTGTCTCCTGGAAGGATGCCGCGGAGATAAACGACTCGGTATTGAGCGCCGCCTTGGTTATACCCATCAGAACCGGGATCGCAGTGGCCGGCTTTCCGCCCTCGCTCAAGACCCGTTCGTTTTCATCGATGAAATCGAATTTGTCTATAATCTGCTCGATTACGAAAGTTGTGTCTCCCGGCTCCGTTATCCTCACCTTGCGGAGCATCTGCCGCACGATGATCTCGATATGCTTGTCGTTGATCGCCACGCCCTGTAGGCGGTAAACGCCCTGTATCTCGTTAACGAGGAACTTCTGCAGATCTCTCGGCCCTTTAATGGCGAGAATATCGTGCGGATCGATCGGACCGTCGTCGATCTTTTCCCCTTTCCCTATCCAATCGCCGTCGAGCACTCGCAGGAATTTCGACGAAGGAATCGAATATTCCTTCTCGCCCCTGTCCTCGCCGGCAATGATAATCTTGCGCTTGTTCTTCACCGTATCACCGATGGTGACTGTGCCGTCGATCTCCGAAAGGGTCGCCGCGTCGCGCGGGGTGCGCGCCTCGAACAGCTCGGCCACCCTGGGAAGACCACCGGTAATGTCCTTTGTCTTCTCAACCTCGCGCGGTATCTTCGCGAGAATGGCACCGGCTTTTACGGTTTCGCCGTTGTTCACCATGAGGTGCGCGCCCTTGGGCAGAAGGTACGTCGTTGGCTCTCCCGACGACGGAAAAATGTCGAAGCGTGGCTGAAGTTTCTCGGTCTTGTACTCGACGATGACACGCTTCATGTTGCCGGTGAGGTGGTCCATCTCCTCCCTGAGACTCTTGTTCAGCTCGATGTCGACGAACTCCACGCGTCCGGATCCCTCTGTGATGATCGGCTCCAGCCACGGGTCGAACGACGCCAGCATCTCATTGCGATCGTAGAACCTGCCCTCTTTCGCGTATATCTCGGTACCGACATTAACGGGAATCGAGTGCGGATCCCCGAGAACGTATATCTTTTTCCTCTCTATTTTAATCAGCCCCGCATTTTTCGCGGCAATACCCTCGCCTGACGGATCTCTGGCAACGATCGAACCGGCATAAATCTTGTCGCCTTCGTTGACCACTGGCTCGGCATCCCCCTTCAGGTGAATCTCGGCGACCACCCGCTGTACAACCAAGTAGCCGCGCCGTACCGATATGGTTTTTTTGTCCTCTGTACGAATGGTGCGGAACGTCAGGTTCTTCAGGTAAACGGCGTAGTTGAGCTTGACCTCGCTTTCTTCCACAGAGCGCGACGCGATGCCGCCGATATGGAAGGTTCTCATGGTGAGCTGCGTGCCGGGCTGGCCGATAGACTGGGCCGCGATGATCCCTACCGCCTCGCCGATATCGACGGGGCGCGCGGTCGCGAGATTTCGGCCGTAACACTTCGAGCACGCGCCATGGCGCGCCTCGCAGGTAAGGACGGATCGTATCTCGATCGAATCGATGTTGAGCTCATCGATCTTCGCGGCCACTTCCTCGGTGATGATCTCATCGGCCTTGTAGATCAACTCTCCGGTAACCGGATTCTCAAGATCGTAGAGAAGGGTCCTTCCGAGAGCGCGCGAGCCCAGGGATTCGATCACCTCGTCCCCTTCCTTGATCGGTATTAGATCGATGCCGACCGTGGTGCCGCAGTCGTCCATTGTTGTCACGACGTCCTGCGCGATGTCTACCAGCCTCCTCGTCAGATAACCCGCGTCGGCCGTCTTGAGCGCGGTATCCGCCAGTCCCTTTCGGGCGCCGTTGGTGGAGATGAAGTATTCGAGCACCGTGAGTCCCTCGCGGAAGTTCGCGCGGATGGGAACGTCGATAATCTCGCCGGATGGTTTCGCCATAAGGCCGCGCATCCCGGCCAGCTGGCGAATCTGCTGCCTGGAGCCCCTTGCCCCGGACTGCGCCATGAGATAAATGGGATTTAAACCATTGCGGTCCTTTTCGAGCTCTTCGAGCATGTTGTCGGCGATTATTTCATTCGTATTGGTCCAGACGTTGATCACCCTGTTGTAGCGCTCTTCATTGGTGATGTAACCGTTCCGGTACTCGTTCTCGATTTCCTCCACCTTCTTGTCCGCCTCGGCGATGATCTCGGGCTTTTTGGACGGAACGACGATATCGGACACGCTTATGGTCGGCGCGAAAAGAGTCGCGTATTTGTAACCCGCCTCCTTGATGTCGTCAAGGACCTTGACCGTCGCGGTCGGTCCGTAAGTGCGAAAAATGTTCGAGATGATTTTTGAAAGGTCTTTGTCGTTCACCACAGTATTGACAAAGGGGTAACCGTCGGGAAGGATGTTGTTAAAAAGCAGCCGGCCCGCCGTGGTCTCGACAAATCGCCCGTCCGTCCAGTACTTGATCTTGGAGCGTATGTTGATCTGCCCGCAATCGATCGAGCGAAGCATCTCGCTCTCCTCGTCGAAATAGCTGCCGGTACCGGCCGCTTCGGGCAGTTCCATCGTAAGGTAAAAGATCCCCAGAACGATGTCCTGGGTCGGCGTTACGATAGGCTGGCCGTTCGCCGGCGAAAGCAGGTTGTTGGCGGATAGCATGAGCGTCCAGCACTCGAGCTGGGCTTTGGGCGACAGCGGAACGTGAACGGCCATCTGGTCGCCGTCGAAGTCGGCGTTATACGCGTGGCACACAAGCGGATGCAGGCGTATGGCCTTCCCCTCAACTATTATGGGCTCGAAGGCCTGTATGCCGAGCCTGTGAAGCGTCGGCGCCCGGTTGAGAAGCACCGGATGCTCGGAAATCACCTCTTCGAGCACTTCCCAGACTTCCGGGCGCTCGTTTTCCACCATCTTTTTGGCGGATTTTATATTCTGTACATAGTCTTTATCGACCAGCCGCTTCATTATAAACGGCTTGAAAAGCTCAATGGCCATTTTCTTGGGAAGACCGCACTGGTATAGTTTCAGCTCGGGGCCTATGACGATAACCGAGCGGCCGGAATAGTCCACGCGCTTGCCGAGGAGGTTCTGGCGGAAGCGGCCCTGTTTGCCTTTCAGCATGTCCGAGATCGACTTCAACGGACGATTTCCCTTGCCTTTCACCGCGCGCTTTCTGCGACTGTTGTCGAAGAGCGCATCCACGGCCTCCTGGAGCATCCGCTTCTCATTGCGAACGATGATCTCGGGCGCTCTGAGCATGAGGAGCCTCTTCAGGCGGTTGTTGCGGTTGATGACCCGGCGGTATAGGTCGTTAAGGTCGGAGGTTGCGAAACGTCCGCCGTCCAGCTGTACCATCGGGCGCAGCTCCGGAGGGATTACCGGTATCACTTCGAGTATCATCCAGTCGGGCTTGTTTCCCGAATCGCGGAAGGCCTCGATGATCTCGAGCCTTTTGATGAGCTTTTTGTCGACCCTGGATTCCTTGTTGATGATCTCGGCCCGGAGCAGCCTCGATTCCTCATCAAGATCGATCCTGAGCAGAAGTTCCTTTATGGCGGATGCCCCCATCTCGGCGATGAAGGTGTCACCGTATTTTTCGTAATAGAAATTGAAGCTCTCTTCGTCGAGAACATCACCCCTCTTTATGTTGTCAGCATCCGCCTCTCCGGGCTCGATAACAATATACTTCTCATAATACAGGACGGACTTGAGCGAATTCACCGTCATATTGAGGAAAAGACCCATGCGCGAAGGCACCGAGCGGTAGTACCAGATGTGGGCGACCGGACAGGCCAGCTCGATATGCCCGCCCCTCTCGCGCCGCACCTTGTAGTGGGTCACCTCTACGCCGCAACGGTCGCACACGACCCCCTTGTAGCGGATCGACTTGAATTTGCCGCAATAGCACTCCCACTCCTTGGTGGTGCCGAATATTTTCTCGCAGAAAAGCCCGTCGCGCTCGGGTTTGAGCGTGCGGTAGTTGATCGTTTCAGGTTTTTTTACCTCTCCATACGACCAGTCTCGAATAAGGTCCGGAGAGGCAAGTCGTATCTGCATCGAGTTGAAATCGTTAAAATCCCTCATGGTTCATCCTTTTACTTTAAAGGTGTTCGCAGTAAAAGCGCGTGTCGGTTATATGTTCTGCAACGTATCGATTTTTATCTTCCTCTTCGGTTTGCTGAAGCCCTCGCTCCACTCGGAAAGGCTGATCTCGTTTCCATTCTCGTCGTAAATCTTTACGTCGAGGGCGAGGCCGCGGAGTTCCTGCACCAGCACGTTGAACGATTCCGGGATTCCCGGCGCCGTGGTGTTGATCCCCTTCACAATCGCCTCATAAATCCTGGCGCGCCCAAGCATGTCGTCCGACTTTACCGTAAGGAGCTCCTGCAGTGTATAGGCCGCGCCATACGCCTCCAGCGCCCATACCTCCATCTCGCCAAGCCGCTGACCACCGAACTGTGCCTTGCCGCCCAGGGGCTGCTGGGTGACCAGCGAGTACGGGCCCGTGGAACGCGCGTGGATCTTGTCATCGACCATATGCGCAAGCTTCAACATGTAAATCTGGCCGACCATCACGCGGTTCTCGAATGGCTGGCCCGTTCTTCCGTCGTAGAGCACGCTTTTGGAGTCTTCGGGCAATCCCGCCTTCTTCAGATATTCGCGGATGTCCCCCTCCTCGGCCCCGTCAAAAATCGGGGTCTCAACGATCAGGTTGAGCTCCTTCGCGGCCCATCCGAGCTCCGTTTCGAGGAGCTGCCCCAGGTTCATACGAGAAGGTACGGAAAGCGGATTTATTAAAATGTCGACAGGCGTTCCGTCCGGGAGATAGGGCATATCATACTCGGGCACAACGCGCGAGATGACTCCTTTGTTCCCGTGGCGCCCCGCCATTTTGTCGCCCACGGAGATTTTCCGCTTGGTCGCAATATACACCTTTACCAGTTCTTCAACGCCGGGCGACAGTTCGTCGCCGTTTTCGCGCGAAAAACGTTTTATGTCGAGAATGATTCCCTCAATGCCGTTGGGCACGCGCAGGGAAGTGTCGCGCACCTCGCGCGCCTTCTCGCCGAAAATGGAATGCAACAGTTTGTATTCCGGAGTAAGGTCCTGTTCGCCCTTCGGTGTCACCTTGCCCACAAGGATATCGTCGGGATTAACGTAGGCTCCCACCCTGACCACTCCGTCTGGATCGAGATCCCGGAAAGCCTTTTCCGAAAGGTTCGGGATGTCGCGCGTTAACACCTCGCGGCCCAGTTTCGTCTCGCGCGCCTCGATCTCGAACTGCTCGACATGGACCGAGGTGAATATATCCTCCTTGACCAGGCGCTCGGAAATCAGGATGGCGTCCTCGAAGTTGTATCCCATCCACGGCATGAACGCCACAAGGATGTTTTTACCCAGAGCGAGCCTTCCATTGTCGGTGGCCGGACCGTCGGCAATAACGTCGCCGGACTTTATCTTTTGCCCCTCCCGGACAATCGGCGTCTGGTTGAAGCAGGTCCCCTGGTTGGTCCGTTTGAATTTTAACAGCGGATATTCGTCGATCTCGCCGTTGGAGGTCTTGATTTTGATCATTTTCGCGTCGGAGTACAGGACCTCCCCCCCTCTCGCCGCGATGAGAAGCACGCCCGAGTCATACGCGGCGGCCGGTTCGACTCCGGTCCCCACCAGCGGCGTCTCGGAGGTCAGAAGCGGCACCGCCTGGCGCTGCATATTCGATCCCATGAGCGCGCGGTTGGCGTCATCGTGCTCAAGAAAAGGTATAAGGCATGTCGAAATCGAGAACACCTGCGAGGGCGAGACGTCCATATACTGGATCTCGTTCGCCTTCTTGTAGGGGAAGTTACCCCTGTTTCGCGCCGGCGTAAGCCCCTTCATCAGGTTGCCGTGACCGTCGAGAGGGGCGTTCGCCTGTGCTATAAAGTACCTGTCCTCTTCGTCGGCCGTAAGGTAGTCGACGCGGTCGCTCAGCTTCCCCTTCTCCACGGCCTTGTACGGTGTTTCGAGAAAACCGTAGTCATTGATGCGCGCATAGGTGCTCATGGAAACGATCAGGCCGATGTTCGGTCCCTCCGGTGTTTCGATAGGGCACATCCTCCCATAATGGGACGGGTGTACGTCACGCACTTCGAAGCCGGCGCGTTCGCGCGAAAGGCCTCCTGGTCCGAGCGCGTTGAGGCGGCGTTTGTGAGTGAGCTCGGCGAGCGGATTTGTCTGGTCCATGAACTGGGAAAGCTGGCTCGATCCGAAAAACTCGTTGATCACGGCCGTGATAGGCTTGATGCTGATCAGCGCCTGAGGCGTCACCTGGTCGAGGTCCTGTATGGTCATCCTCTCCTTGATGACGCGCTCCATGCGCTGAAATCCCACCTTTATCTGGTTCATGATAAGTTCGCCGACCGAGCGCACCCTGCGGTTGCCGAGGTGGTCGATGTCGTCGACGTGGTATCCGTCCGCTTCCGCAATGAGAAAAAGCAGATACTTGACCGTGGCGACGATATCTTCCCTGACAAGCGTTTCGACCTTCGTCGCATTGGGCCCGCCGTAGCCGAACTCTTTCATGTGGTCGAATTTCTTGTTGATTTTATACCGACCAACGGCCCCCAGGCTGTAGGTGCGCGGATTGAAGAAAAGCCTGTTTATCTCGTTGCGGGCATTGTCGATATTTGAGGGTTCGCCCGGCCTGAGGTTCGAGTGCATCTTGAGAATGGCTTCCTCCGAACTCTTGCACTCGTCCTTCTCCAGCGAATTATAGAGATAGGCGTCGTCCTTGTTGTTCGGGAACTCGATGAGACTGACTTCCTTAATCTTCTCTTCCCTGAGTCGGTCGATGATGTCGATGTTGATCCGGCCCGCAGCCTCTATGATGATCTCGCCCGTTTCCTTGCTCACCACGTCTTTGGCGACACGCCTTCCGATAAGGTTCTCGAAGGCCTCTTCGCTCGTAAGCTTGACTGTTTTCGTATCATAGAAAAGCCCCACCACCTCGTCGTTCGACTCGTAGCCGAGCGACTTGACAAGCTGGGTGATGGGAAACTTCTTTTTACGGTCGATCCGGGCGATCAGATATCCCTTCGAATCCATCTCGAATTCGAGCCACGACCCCCTGTCGGGGATTACGCGCACGGTATAGATGCGCTCGACTTCCTCGTACGAGAAAAAGATGCCGGGCGAACGGTGTAGCTGGTTTACGACGACGCGCTCGGCGCCGTTGATAATGAAGGTTCCGCGCGGAGTCATGAGCGGGATGTCGCCCATATAAACGGTCTGTTCGCGCACCTCCATACTGTCCTTTTTAATCAGACGTATGGTGGCCTTGAGTGGGGCGGCGAAGGTCGCGTCTCTTTCCTTGCATTCGATTTCCAGGTATTTTGGCATCCCGATTTCGTAATTCAGGAACTCCAGCACGACGTCCTCGTGCGGGCTCTCTATGGGAAAGACCTCCTCGAAAACCGCCTGGAGGCCCTGGCTTTTCCTTTTATTCGAGGGAATCCTGTCCTGTAGAAACCACTCGTAGGATTTCAACTGTATTTCGATGAGATTCGGCAGGTCGAGCTTCGAGCCGATTTTACCGAAATTCAATACGTTTTTTGCTTTTTGCATGGACGGACTATCCTCGATTACCATGATCTGAAATCAACGATCGGGTGCTGCTTTCTGAAGAATATTACTCCGGACTCAGTCGACTCGACACGGACAAGCGCGCGATAAATACATACAATCCCCGTCCTCTGAGCGCTCCGTCCAGATTTTTTACTTAAAAACCAAATATTTTCCTGTTCAAATACAGACGCCGATAGGCTTGACTGGTGGACAATCAAACCTATCGGTTTCGCCTGAATTGTTAAACCGCCGCTAAAAGCCGTTGCAACGATGGGCGGCGCCGTGTTTACTTTATATCGACCGAGGCGCCGGCCGCAACCAGCTGCTCTTTGATCTTAGCGGCCTCTTCCTTTGTTACCTTCTCCTTGACCGCCTTTCCGCCGGCCTCCACGAGGTCCTTCGCCTCTTTGAGTCCCAGTCCGGTGATCGCGCGGATCTCCTTGATCACGTTGATCTTGTTGTCGCCGAAACCGGTAAGGATAACGTCGAACTCGGTCTTTTCCTCGACCGCTTCCGCGGCCTGAGCGCCCGCGCCGGCCGCCGCAATCGCCACCGGAGCGGCGGCGGAGATGCCGAATTTTTCTTCCATCGCTTTTACGAGCTCAGCCGCTTCGATAAGCGTTAGGCCGCCTATAGCATCAAGCAGCTCCTGAATAGAAAGTTTTGCCATTGTTTTACTCCTTATACTTAGTGAAAAGATTCAAGTTAATACGGTGAATCCGTAGAAACCTATAAGGGTAAAGCCAAGTTGTGTAATAACCCGTCGTCAGCACAGGGCTGATACCATGAAATCACAAACCCCTTGTAACCCTTAACGTCTGTATAAAAAAAGCTCTACCGAGCGTTTTTTTCCGCAACAGCGTTTATGCCCCTCGCGAGGGAGGCCATGATCTGATTTATTCCGATCGCAATCTTTGTCCCCGGACCGTTTACGAGTGACATCATCTGGGAAAGCAGTACTTCCTTGGCGGGAAGGTCCGCGATTTGTTTCACCTGATCGGCGCTGTAAACGACATTGTCGAGCAGCCCCAGCGAGAAAGCGAACTTCTCCTGCTCCTTCGCGAAGTCCCTCAGCACCTTGGCAACATCGCCAACCTCATCCTTCAGGAAAACGACGCCGATCGGCCCCCTCAGGTGTTCATCGATCTGGATCGCGCCGACCTCTTTCATGGCGCGCTTGAAAAGGTTGTTCTTTACAACCTTATACTCGCCGCCCTTTTCGCGTATCCTCCTGCGCAGATCCGAAAGGCTCTTAACCTTGATTCCCGAATAATTGGTAAGGATGATGTTCTTCCTTTCCTGGAGCTTCCGCACAAGGCTTGCGACCTCGTCGATCTTATATTGCTTGACCATTACTTTTCGATCCCCTTGTGATTGATTTTGACACCGGGCCCCATGGTCGATGATATATGAAGCGACCTGATATAATTTCCCTTCGCATCGGAGGGCTTGTCTTTCACTATCTGATTGTAGAAGGTCTTGATATTCTCGACAAGGATTTCCGTTTCGAACGATATTTTCCCGATGCCGAGGTTTACAACGCCGGTTTTATCGGCCTTGTATTCCACGCGACCGCCCTTCAGCTCCCTGATGATCCCCTTGACGTCTTCCGTCACGGTCCCGGCCTTTGGTTTCGGCATCAGCCCTTTCTTGCCGAGCACCGGACCGAGCTTGCCGACCTCTTTCATCATGTCGGGAGTGGCGACAACCGCCTGGAAGTCGATCCATCCTTCCTTGATCTTCTCTATGACGTCCTCTGCGCCGACATGGTCCGCCCCCGCATCGCGCGCCTCCTTCTGCTTGTCGCCCTTGCAGATAACGAGCACCTTGACCTGCTTGCCGGTGCCGCCGGGAAGTGTTACCGAGCCCCGAACGTTCTGGTAGCTCTTATGAACAAGCTTCATTGAAGCCTCGACCGTTTCGTCGAATTTGGCGAACTTAAGCTCCTTCACCCTTTTAACCGCATCGTCCAGCGAATACAGGGTCGACTTGTCGATCTTTTTGCGCGCATCGGTTATTTTCTTGCCGCGATCCATTGTGCTTCCTCGTCGATTCTTTATGCTTGGTCCTATCCGGAGCGGCGGCTGCCGCCGCGCCCCGCCGGTTTTCCGTTTAGTCCACCACCTCTACGCCCATCGAGCGCGCCGTCCCCGCGATGATGTTCGCTGCGGCGTCGACCGTATTGGCGTTGAGGTCGGGCATCTTGATTTTGGCGATCTCCTCTATCTGCCTGCGGGTGATCTTGCCGACCTTAGTTTTGTTGGGCTCGCTAGAACCCTTCTCGAGGCCGAGCGTCTTTTTAATCAGCACCGACGCCGGAGGCGTTTTGATGACGAAGGTATAGGTACGGTCCTCATACACCGTGATGACCACCGGAAGGATGGTCCCGTCATGGTCCTTGGTGCGCTCATTGAAGGCCTTGCAGAACTCCATGATATTGAGCCCATGCTGGCCGAGCGCGGGACCGACCGGAGGTGCGGGATTCGCCTTGCCGCCGGGTATCTGCAGTTTTATCTCGGTTACTATCTTTTTCTTCTTTTTTACCGCTACAGGTGCCATCGTCATATCCTTGCATACGTTAGAATGATCGCCGCTACGGCGTATTGTCAGATCTTGCCGACTTGAAGAAAATCAAGCTCGACCGGCGTGCCTCGTCCGAAAATCTCAACCTTTACCCGCAGTCGCCCTTTGTCGGGATAGACCTCTTCGATCACCCCGCTGAAGTTGTTGAACGGCCCGTCTATGACCTTCACATGCTCGCCGACCGAGAAGTCCATTACCACGGAGACCTTCTCCTTGGCTTTCTGTTCCCCCATCTGGTCGAAAAGCGCATGCACCTCGTTTCTCGACAGCGGCTTCGGCTTGTTGGCGCCGTACGCCCCCACAAAACTGGTTACGCCTGGAGTGTTCTTGACCAGAACCCAGGTCTCGTCGTCCAGCTCCATTTCGATCAGTACGTATCCCGGGAAAAATTTGCGCGACTTAATGCGCTTTTTCCCGTCTTTTATTTCGGGGACCTCTACGGTCGGGACCTTCACCTGGAAGACCTTCTCCAGCAGGCCGAGATTCTGGACCTTCTTCTCCAGTGCAAGCTTTACCTTGTTCTCGTGCCCCGAATACGTATGGATAACATACCATTCCTTTGCCATGATCAGCTGATCACCAGTTGGATAATCGCCATGAGCGCCGAATCGACAAGCCACAGGAAAAGAGAAACGATAATGACCGAAACGATCACCACCATGGTGAAGCTCGTAACCTCGTCCCTGTCCGGCCAGGTCACTTTTTTGAGCTCTTCGCGCGCCTCTTTGATATAGGCCACAATCTTTTTAAACACGCACCACCTTCCAATGCCCTGATATGCTGCCGGAATTACGCCTTTGTCTCTTTGTGCGGCGTGTGTCTGTTGCAGAACTTGCAGAATTTCCTGACCTCAAGCTTGCCCGTCTGGGTCTTCTTGTTTTTGGTCTGCGAATAATTGCGGTTTTTACAGTCCTTGCATGACAATAAAATTATCTCGCGCATATCTCAACCCGTATATAATAAAAATAAGAGCAAACTATTCGCCGCCCTTTCAACGTCAAGCATTAATTACGAAACCACCCCTTCCCCGGAAGTTGATCTGGGATTAGCCGTGAATGCAGCATGCGGACGCTTGTCATGTGCTTCGATCAGCCCACGACCAGAATCGAACTGGTGACCTTTTGCTTACCATGCAAATGCTCTACCGACTGAGCTACGTGGGCGACAGAGGCACACTATTATTAAAAACAGGCCGTTTTTGTCAATAATAAATTTTGAAAATACAGGGTGAAAAGGGGTTGAGCGGGCGGAGCCCGGCAGTCTCCGCCCGGGGGAAAATTGTTATTCCCGGGCCTCTATTACATAGGCCGAAATATCATCCTTCATCAGCCGCCGCTTATGGTTCTCGGCTTCCTTCCTGCTGGGGATTCCCTCTATTCGCACCTTATAGAAATCGTCCTCGTGAACCACCACCACGGACCGCTTCACCTGGGACGATAGCAGTTCCTTAAGGTTTTCGGCCTTGCGCCGGGAATAGAACGCCCCGGCCTGCAGAGCGAACTTGCCCGATTCCCCGTCCGCGCCCGGGCTCCGACTGTCCGAGTAATCATCCTCCAATCCGGCATCATACTCTTTTCCCGATACGGGCTCCACCTCGTCGTCCATCCGGGCCGCCACCCTCGAGGCGCCGTCTTTTCCAAGGACGACGATCCCGACCTTTGCCTCCCCTTCGGGAAGCATGTTCAGCTGCTTTGCCGCGGCGTAGGAAAGGTCCAGAATGCGGTTTTTCCTATAAGGTCCACGATCGTTGATCCGCACCTTGACGATCTCCCCATTGTCCAGGTTCCTGACCGTCACCGTCGTTCCAAAAGGGAGGGTCCTGTGGGCCGCCGTGAGCGCTTTCATGTCAAAACGCTCGCCCGAAGCGGTCATTCGACCATGGAATTCCCTGCCGTACCATGAGGCCATGCCGGTCTGAAAGAATTTTTCCTTTTTTAAACCGGAATCCGCGCCTTCTTCCTCGCGAATACCGAATTCCTTACCCGTCCTGTCGGCCGGTTTTACGGTCGGCCCCTTTGCACTACGGGCCGGTTCGTAGGCGGCATCATCGACATTATCATATTTATAGACATACTCATCGCCGCTTTGCCTTTGCGGCGTCTCTCTCCCGAAGATACTGTCCCTGGTCAGTGCTTTATTGGGTGCGCACGCACCGATCGAAATCGCCGCCGCGATCCCCAGCACAAACGCAACCCGGCGTGTCATCATCATTGTATCATACCTCCAGACCTTCATCTGATTGAATTATCGGATGCTTCGAAAAATGCCTTTATATATAAAAAATCCTTCTTGACCGAAGTGCTCCGTGCGCGATCTGCTTGATTCCTGCTGCGAAATAACAGAGGTGAAGGATGAGCATTGTTTCAAGCAAACCCACCATTACCCGCAAAGAGCTCGAGAGCGTACTCGACTGCCTGATAAGCGAGCGCCTTGAGCCCGGAGAAGCGGTAAAAAATCTCGAGATCGAGATCGCGAACCTCGCCGGCGTACGGCACGCCCTGGCCGTCAATTCGCTTACCGCCGCATACCACCTCTCCTTTCTGGCCCTTGACATCAAGCCCGGGGACGAGGTCATCATCCCCTCCTATTTCGACTCCGCCGCTCTCAGCGCTTTGCGGCAGGCCGGCGGCGTCCCTGTGCTGGCTGATGCCGGCGAAGGGTCTTTGTTCCCGTCAATTGACAACATCAGGGCGAGAAAAACCGATAAAACGCGCGCGATAGTCGCCGGGCATACATTCGGCTTCCACGGACCCATTGGAGAGCTTGGGGATATCGGCGTTCCGCTCATCGAGGACGCGTCCCATGCGATCGGCTCGGAGTGCGACGAGCGCCCGGCCGGGCAGAACGGCGCCATCAGCGTGGTTTCGTTCGCGCCGTCGATGGTCATCACAACCGGTAACGGCGGCATGGTCCTTACGGATAATTCACGCTTTTTTTCGGCGATGCGCGACCTGCGCGGCGGTCCGTCGCCGGAGCGCATTGGCTTCGACTACACAATGACCGACTTCCAGGCCGCCATGGGGCTCTCCCAGCTCTCACGCCTCCCTGATTTTATTCGAAGACGCAGGGAGATCGCCCGCGTCTACTACGATGCGCTCAAAACAACGCCGCACCGCGCCCCGTACTCCTATGGGGATTCGTTCGTTTATCAATCGTTTCCGGTGTTTTTCGACGCCCCGGCTGAAAAGCTCGAAAAATACTGGAAAAAGAGCGGAATCGAGGTACAGAGGCCATATCCGAAGGCGCTTCACCACCACCTCTCGCTTCGGGGACCGGACTATCCCCATAGCGACCGACTTTCAAAAAAACTCTACGCGCTTCCGATTTTTCCGACGCTTACGAAAAAAGAGATCGAAAAAATCACCCGCGCGCTCGGTCGTTTCGTCTGAGGCAACGGCAGAATCGCCTGATCTAAGGGAGGAAATAATGTATATTCTGACGGTTGAAGACAGCTTCTCCTCGGCCCATCAGCTAAGAGGTTACAGCGGCAAATGCGAAAACCTGCACGGCCACAACTGGAAGGTCGTGGCGAGTGTTAAGGGGGATACGCTGAACGAAACCGGCCTGCTCGTGGATTTCGGCGAACTCAAGAAAATACTGCGCACCATCATCGGAGAGCTCGATCACCGCAATCTGAACGAGCATCCCGGATTTTTATCGCCCAATCCGAGCTCTGAAAATATCGCCGCCCATATTGCACGACGCTTCGACGTCGAACTTGCCGCCCTGCCCGGCCCGCTGGCACTCGAGTCCCTGACGGTCTGGGAATCGGACACATCCCGCTGCACCTACATCCCGCAGCGCTGAACCACCCTCGCCGCCGCGAATACGCTTTTACGCGAAAGCCGTTCCCGGCGACCCGGGACCGCAAGGTACCGACACCGATTCCGAATAAGGGACATTTTTTTTGCTTGATTTTTTTACGTATTCCGGGAGTGGTTTTGTTGTCGCAATAAAAATCATTTAGGAGATATACCAAATGAAGAAGAATGTTCTCGTTCTAACGCTCGCAATGGTTCTTGCCTTTGCGTTCAGCTTCTCGTTCGTAGGCTGCAAGAAGGAAGAAGCGCCCGCTCCCGCCGTTACCGAAGAAGTTAAAGACGAAGCGGCCGCTCCTGCCGAAGTAAAGAAGTAATTTTTTCTTTATTCCGGAAGAAAGGGGGTGTTCATCGGACGCCCCCTTTTTTTCTTAATTTCCATACAAAAAGCTTGTTAATTCACCGGGTTGATATAATCTTAAACACGCCTGCCCTCATGGATATTTTACCGAAGTGTTGAGCACACGCATCGGTAGCTTTACGGAGCAGCCAGAAAATGGATGGAAACCCCAATCGCGCCGCGGTAACCGAAGAGGCGGTAACGCTTCTTGCGCATGAAAACATCATCTCGGCCCTTAAAAACTCGGCCGCCGCAACCCCGGAGAAGGAAATCGCCGTGGAATTTATCAATTCCTACGTTGAATTCATCAAGGAAATCGTCGGCCACGACATTAAACGGGGAACCCTCAGGGGGGATTTCGAACTGCGCGATCTGGTCGCCCACATCAACTCGATGATGCAGCAGAAGGATGAATACGTCTACACCACCATGGTAATGCAGTGCCCCCTGCATTACAAGGCCGTCCACAAGCACCTTACGCATCCCGCAGGGGACTGAAATATTTTTAAAGTTTCGGCACGCCTTCCGCGGATAATGTCAACTCGAAGTTTTCCGGATCGTCGTTCATCGCGTATACAAGCAGCAGCGACGAGCCCTGATAGTTCTTCTCGAATCCGCGGTCGGACTGCGATACCGTATATATCGGATACCGCACCAGCCTAAAAACGCGCGATGATCCGACCGAGACCCTGATATCTGAATAGCGGTCTACGAGCGCGAACGAATCGACGCCCTCCGTCAGGCCCGCCGTGTCGAGAAAGGATTCCCCCCTTGCCAGTCCGGGTATTTCATAAAAACGGTCTTCATCATGCGCCGCGAGCAGGTTTATGTTCAGCTCGACCCCGAAAAGCGTTCCGGCGGCGCCGGCCACGGAATATCCCGCTTTTACGCCCGTGAGCGCCGCGCTGAACGAGTAACGCTTGCGGATGACGATCGACCGCCCGTCAAAACAAACCTCGCGCTGCAGCGGCACCTGGATATCCCTGGCCTTTTTCTCGACGGTGTACGAGTACGGCAGGCCTCCGCACTCAACCATATCCGCCCGCCCGGACATGAGGTCTTCCGCGGACGGGAGCACGCGCAGAAAAAGGTCTTTAAACGAATACCGCCTGCATGCGTCGTACACCAGTCGGTCTTTAAGCCCCTTTTCCCTGACCACGACCATGTCGTGGATCGACTTTACGTCGCCGCTCTGTTCCTCGTCTTCGTTAAAGTGTCTCAGGGTTTCGTGGTACGCTTCATGGCGGCGCGGTATAACCGCCAGGATATCGAAGCGTCTGGAATACACGCCCAATTCAGCGATGGCGCCGCCGTGGGCGGGAGCGATGAGCGCCGCCATATCATTTCCGCGCAACAGCACCTGGTTCCGCCCTTCGTTCCATATGTCTCTGTCGATCACTTCGACGCCCTTGCGCCCGAGCGCTTTGATATACCGCTCTTCGGCCGCGAGGACATTGTGATGAAGCGCATGACGCAGGCTTGAAAGATATATGCCCCCGAAAAGGCCGTGCCAGTAGGCGCAGTTACACTCGCTTTTATAAAGATCCCTTTTCGCATCATCGAGCACAATTCGTTTTTCGCGCTCCAGCGCCCGTATCTCGCCGCTCAGGAGAAGGGTACGCTTGTTGAGCGCGTTGGATTCGGGATACTTATTCAGAAAATTATTCCATACCCCTCCCTTCAGGAATGGGTAAAAATCCTTCTCCCGGTCCCAGCCCTTTATCTCCTTGTGCAGGTCGATCAGCCGGGACGCGACCGGCGAAGGGAGCGCCCATTCGGACAGCTCGTAATAACTGCCCTGGGTGAGATACACCCGTCCGAGGGGAGCGTTCTCCCGAACGTATTCGGAAGGAAGGGTCATATCTATCCAGTCCTCCCGGAGCACCGCTTCAACGAAATTTATCAGCCACTTCTCCTCGAACACCCACTTGAATGTGCCCGGCCACATGCCGAATTTTTCGCCGTCGTCGCCGTACAGGAAGGCGCATTCACCGCGACGGTCGGCCACCGATTTGAAGTAATCGACGGTCTCGGCCGGAAGCCTGAACGGAATGGAGTACCGGAGGAAACGGTCGATCGGAAATACCTTGAGCTGCCGGTCGAGCCGTTCGGTGATGTAATAGCCGTACAGCTCGTCCTCTTCGATCCCCGCGTAGCGAAAGTGATTGTCGTCGAGGATGGTGTAATCGACCCCCAGGTCCGACACAAGTCGCGGTATCTCCGGATCCCATACGCGCTCCGCAGTCCAGAAACCTTTAGGCTTGGCGCCGAAACGCTTCTCGCAGTACTTCTGCATCATCGTGATCTGCCCGCGGATGTCGTCCTCGGAAATTATTGAAAAAATCGGCTCGTAGAAACCGCCGCCGATTATCTCCACCTGGCCCCGATCGCGCATCCCGGAGAGTGTCTCCATGTACTCGGGATGTCGCTCCTCTATCCATTCCAGGAGCGGGCCGGAGTGATGTACGGCGAATCTGAACTCAGGATATTCCTTCAGCACCCGAAGCGTCTTATCATAGCAATCCCGGAACCCCCATTCGAAGACATGGTCGAAATTTCCGACCGGCTGATGGTTGTGGAGGCAGAAAATAAACCTGCATTTTGTCATGGCTTCCTGTGGGTCGATGGTGGATTCAGAAAATAAAACGCTTGGGGATGACCACTATTCCGTCGCTCGTTACGGTGAAACGCGCGGCATCGCGCTCGAGGTCGTAGCCTATCGATTCGTTAGCCGGTATCTCGACATACTTGTCGACGATCGCCCGCCTGATCCTGGCATGTCTTCCTATTTTAACTCCGTTCATGATGATAGAGTCCAGTATCTCGGCGTAACTGTTCACCTTCACTCCGGGGGATACCACCGATCGGTAAACGCGGGAGCCGCTGATGATCGCCCCGTGGGATATAATCGAATCCACCGCCATCCCCCGGCGGTCGTCGGCGTCGAACAGCAGCTTCGCCGGAGGATACTGCTCCAGGTTCGAGCGGATCGTCCATGTACGGTCGTACATGTTGAGCTGCGGGCTTATGGCGATGAGGTCCATGTTGGCGTCGAAAAACGAATTAAGGGTCCCTATATCTCTCCAGTATGCGCGATCGTCCTCATACTTCACATAATCGTAGGCGACCACCCGCTCGCTGCCGTAGATGCGCGGAATGATGTCCTTGCCGAAATCGTTATCGCCCTCAAGGCGATGGTTTTCCGAGAGGTACTGCACCAGCTTTTCGGTCTTGAAAACGTAGATCCCCATCGAAACGAAGGACGAATCGTCCCTGCCGGGGATGGACTTCGGTTTTTCAGGCTTCTCGCTGAAGCCGGTGACGCGGCTCGCCGCATCGACCTCGAGAACGCCGAAGCGCGCGGCCTCCGCCACCGGCGTCTCGATCGCCGCGATCGTCATGTCCGCGTCCCTCTCGACGTGGTAGCGTATCATTTTACGATAATCCATTTTATAAACATGGTCCCCAGAAAGTATCAGGACGTATTCGGGACGCTCCATCTCTATGATGTAGATGTTCTGAAAAATCGCGTCGGCGGTGCCCCTGTACCAGTTATTGTCGATGCGCTGCTGCGGCGGCACCACGTCGATGAAGCTGCCGAGCTCGCGGGGGAAGAGGTTCCAGGCAGTTTTGATATGACGGTCGAGCGAGAGCGATTTATACTGCGTGAGAACGATGATCCTCGTCAAATCGGAGTTCAGGCAGTTGGAGAGGGAGAAATCGATAATGCGGTAAATGCCTCCGAAAGGTACCGCCGGCTTGGAGCGGTCCTTCGTCAGCGGGTAGAGGCGTTCCCCCTGACCTCCGGAGAGCAGAAAAACGAGCGTGCGCTTGAGATATTCATTATCCATTATTTCGATTTACTGGTAAGTATCTCCTGGATCTTGCCCTTCAGCTCGTCAAGATTCGACGACTTCGTGATATAGGCGTCGGCGGTCCACGTCATGAAGTTGCTCTTGTAATTCGAATACGCCGTGTAGATGATGATGGGTATCTTTTTATCGCGCGACAGGATTTTCCCGAGCGCCTCGATACCGTCCATCTCCGGCATGCGGATGTCCAGCACCACGAGGTCGTACTTATTGGCCTTCACCTTGTCGACAGCCTCTCTCCCGTTGGCCGCTTGGTCAACCTCGTATCCTTCGTCCTGAAGCTCCATCGTGTAGAGTTCCCGCTGATGTTGTTCGTCTTCAACGACCAGTATTTTTCTCATACTCTCCCCCCGAAAGATCAAAAATCTTTCCATGCAACGGACGCTTTCAGACTACAATCCGAATCGGCATAATTCAACCATTTTTTATTGCCCCGGCGGCCGTGTCAGTACGGCCGTTAAGTTTTCAGGGGTTTTCCTGCCGCGCGTGTGGGGGGCCACTGCCTGAACTAAGGGATTTCTTCTTTATGGCGCCTGTATATTCAACCTCCGATCATTTTCTTTGCGGTCTCGACGGCCTCCTTGAGCGCCCTTGGCAATCCATCTGGCGATTTCCCGCCCGCCTGGGCCATATCTTTTCTTCCGCCACCGCCTCCGCCGACCAGCGGCGACGCCTTTTTAATGATGGCGCCGCAGTCGACTCCCGTTGCAACAGCCGCGGAGGTGGCGGCGCATAAAAGTATCGCCCTGCCTTCGTGCTCCGAGCCGAGGCAAACGACGGAATTTTGTAATTTTGAGCGTACCAGGTCGGCGGTCCTTCGCAATTCGTCGATGTCCGGTCCTTTTAACTGATACTGCACCACGGAGGTATCTTTCACAACAACAGCCCCCGTCAGTATATCATCGAAGTTCGACGCAAGGCTTTCGGTCTTCATCTTCTCAAGTTGCTTTTCGAGCGAGCGCGCGCGCTCCAGCGCGTCGTGGACCTTTCTGGGGATATCCTGCTCGGTCGCGTTGAGCTCCGCCGCGATTGAGGAGAGTATCTCCGACTGAGTTCCGAATCTCTCGAGGACCCCACGAAGCGTGACGGCCTCGATGCGCCGCATCCCCGCTCCGGGCGAGGCCTCGCGCAATATCTTGAAGACGCCGAGCTTTCCGGTATTGTCCGCGTGCGTGCCGCCGCACAGCTCCATACTGAAGCCCTTCACGCTCACAACGCGCACCACATCCTCATACTTCTCGTCGAAGACCGCCATGGCCCCCATCTTCACCGCCTCGTCGAGCGGACGAACCGACGTTTCGACCGGCCGCCATGCCCAGATCACATCGTTGACGATGCGCTCGATCTCGGCGATTTCCGCAGCGTCGAGGGCCCTGAAGTGGGTGAAGTCGAAGCGCATGCGCTCGGGCTCCACGAGCGAACCGGTCTGGTGCACGTGGGCACCGAGCACTTTTCGGAGCGCCGCCTGCAGCAGGTGCGTGGCCGTGTGGTTCGCCCGGGTCAGGTTGCGGCGCAGGAGGTCGATTTCCATGGTCACCCTGTCCCCGACGGCGAACGCGCCCTGTATCACTTCGCCGAGATGGATGATCGTACCGTTCAGTTTTTTGGTGTCGTCCACCCTGAAGACCGCCCCGTTATAGCCGGTGATCGCCCCACGGTCCCCGGTCTGGCCTCCCGATTCGCCGTAAAAGGTGCTTTCCCTCGCCACAAGGAATCCCCTCTCGCCGGTGTCGAGCTTTTTAACCGCGCCGCATACACCGGCAAGAGCGAGAATCTCCGAACTCGTTACATTCTCGTCGTATCCCAGGAAACCGCTGGGGCCGGCATCGGCCGAGAGCGCCTCCAGTATCTTCTCGCTGCCGGCCTCGCCGCTCTTCCAGCTTTGCTTGCCGCGCTCGCGCTGTTTCTCCATCTCGCGGTCGAACTCCCCGGTGTCTACGACGATTCCGTTTTCTCCGGCCATCTCAACCGTCATCTCGAGCGGAAAGCCGAACGTATCGTACAGCATAAAGGCATCCTTGCCCGAAAGAGTATTCCCGCCATCGCTCTTCGCCGCTTTAATCGCCTCCTCAAGGCGATCCATCCCGTTTTCCAGGGTTTCGAGAAAGCGCTTCTCCTCGCCCTCGAGCACGTTTTTGACGTTGGGCGCACCCGAAACAATTTCAGGATAATACGGGCCCATCTTTTCAACCAGGGGGTCGATCATTTTATACAGAAAGGGCCCGGTTATGCCGATCTGCCGGGCGAAACGAAGGGCCCGGCGCAGGATTCTTCGAAGCACGTAGCCGCGTCCCTCATTGGAGGGATACGCTCCGTCGGAGATGGCGAAAGTGAGCGCCCTGGCGTGCTCAACCAGCACGTTCACGGGGGCGACGATATCGCCCTCGTATTGCACCGTCGCCTCGCGGCACACGAAATCCACCATTCCGCGCAGCTCGTCGGTCCCGTATATGGAATCGACGTTCTGTACCAGGGTGGCAAGGCGCTCAAGACCCATGCCGGTGTCGATACCGGGGCGGGGCAGCGGCGTCTGCTTGCCGGTTTTATCCTGGTAAAACTGATTGAAAACGAGGTTCCAGAATTCCAGGAAACGCTCGCAGTCGCAGCCAGGCCTGCAGTCGGCGGAACCGCACCCGAACGCCGGCCCCCTGTCGAGATACAGTTCGGAACAGGGCCCGCACGCTCCCGAATCGCCCGCCGGCCCCCAGAAGTTGTCCTCACGCCCCAGGCGCACGATCTTGCGTTCATGCACGCCGATGTGGCGATGCCATATATCGAATGCCTCGTCATCGCTCTCGAAGATCGATATCCAGACGTCCTCCACGGGAAATCCGACCACCTTTGTGGAGTACTCCCACGCGTATTCGATGGCCTCCTTCTTGAAATAATCGCCGAACGAGAAATTCCCGAGCATCTCGAAAAAAGTACAATGGCGCTTGGTCTTGCCCACCCGCTCCAGATCGCTGGTTCGGAAGCACTTCTGAACGGTCGCCGCCCTGGTGTAATCGAGCCTGACCGTGCCGGCGAACATGGATTTGAACTGCACCATGCCGGCCGTCGTGAAAAGCAGCGTCGGATCGTCCTTCGGAACGAGGGAACTCGACGGAATTATCCTGTGCTCACGCTCCCTGAAAAAATTCGTGAAGGATTCACGCAGATCTTTAACCCTGAGCATCGCCAACCTCTCGCGCAGACGCCTTTACGCCGGCATGGTATCTTCACCGGAGAGCCGCCCGACGACTCTCCGTATTTCGTCACTCTCGAATCCCCTCTGCCTGAGAAAAAAAACCAGTTTGCGCACGCTGTCTTTTCCCCCCTTCAGGCGCTCGAACTTCTCCGCGGCTAGTCGGTACAGTTCATCCTGATCGACCAGTTCGGCGCCGTACTCGGCGATCGCCCTTTTTGCGATATCGCCGGGCACTCCCTTTCGAAACAGCTCGGAGAGAAGCCTGTTTTTCCCTACCGCCCTGCGCCCCCGCTTCCTGCGGACATGGTCCATGGCGTAGGCGTAATCATCCAGATAGCCGCGCTCCAGGAGCCTGGCGACCGCCTCCCTTACGCCGTCCTTCGAGAAGCCCTTCCCGTTAAGATAGCGTTCGAGTTCGAACACCGACCTGCTTCGCAGTGAAAGATAGTAAAGAGCCCTGCGATAGCAGGAGAAACGATCCGACTCTTCCTTTAGCCGCCCGTATTCGTCATGGTCAATTACTTTTCCCGTGGCGAGCGCATATATTTTCACTCCCTCGTGCGGAAGCAAGAGCGATTCCCCCGTGGACAGCGCAACGAGGGCGTGGTTCTCCCTGAACTGTATTCCCGTTATTTCGATCATAAGCCGGCCGACATTCCATTGCCGATTACGCATACCCCGAATGGATGCTCCAATTCCGTCCAACCTTCGTAACAAAATAAAAAGAGGATGCCCCCGCCCGGGAAACACCCTCCTTTTTCCGATCCCGCCGAAAAGCGCGTGCTTTAACGTTTCGAGAACTGGAAACGCTTGCGCGCCTTTTTCCGGCCGTATTTTTTTCGCTCGACCGCGCGCGAATCGCGCGTGAGAAAACCGGCTTCGCGAAGCTGCTTCTTGTTTCGCTCGTCGACAATGTTGAGACAGCGCGCGATACCCAGCCGAACAGCCCCAGCCTGTCCCGACCATCCGCCGCCGTCAACGCGCGCGAATACGTCGAACGCTGTCACCTGGCTTAAAAGCTCAAGCGGCTGACGGACGATGAGCTCGAGCGTTTTTCTGCGGAAATACCTGGCTATGTCCTGATCGTTGATATGGATTCTGCCGGAACCGGGCTTCAAATATACCCGCGCTACCGACGCCTTTCTTCTTCCGGTCGCGTAATACTGCTCCGCCATTGATATTCTCCTTGAATATGCGATAAATTGCTTAGCCTACGGCCAACACTTCCGGCATCTGGGCCTGGTGCGGATGCTCCGCTCCGGCGTACACCTTGAGGTTGCCCCCGATCTTTTTGCCCAGCCTGCTCTTGGGAAGCATACCCTTAACGGCCGTTTCGATAACGAACTCGGGCTTTTCCCTCATGATCTTCCTGATGTTGGTGAACCTTTCGCCACCGGGATATTTGCTGTGCGAGAAATACTCCTTTTCCTCGGACTTGCGTCCGGTAAGCAGCACCTTCTCGGCGTTGATAACGATCACGTTATCGCCCATGTCCAGATGCGGGGTGAAGCCCGGTTTCTTTTTGCCCCTGAGTATCGACGCGATCTCGGTGGCGAGCCTTCCAAGTACCTTGCCCTCGGCATCGACGATGTACCACTTCTTGTCGATCTCCGAGGCCTTCATGGAATACGTCTTCTGTCGTATGATCATTATATCCTCACCACTATACCCGAAGCGCCTCTGCCTTCAGGCCGGAATTCATTCATTGTTATGATGGTAACCGCCGATTGGGGCTCAAACAGTTAGAGCGCAACGCTATTATCGCGGCGTTATTTTGTCAATAAAAATAGGAAAATTAATCCCCGTCATGCGGGGAGTGAATTAATTTTCGGGGAAAAAGAGTATTAATTTTTATCGGGATATAGTAGGTATCCTCCAACGAAAGGAGGAGGTACCGATGGAAATACCGAAAGAAATCATAGAAAAGCTTGCGGATGAAGTGATTAAAGAACTGGAGGAAAACGCGAGGAAAGCGGGGAAAGATATAACCTTTGAGGATATGGAAGAAGCGATGTTGTTATGCCGACAAAGGATAGGGAACTGCATGATGCAGGCGGCGACCGATAAAGTGGTTTCAGGTACAAAGGAGCAAAAAAAAACTGCCCACAATGCGGCGGCAGGCCCGAAGAAAAAGGATACGAAAAGAAAACGGTAATGGGGTTAATAGGCAGGGTACACCTATTTCGACTACGGTGCCGCTGCGAGAAGTGTGGAACCGAGTATTACCCACTGGATGAAAAGTTGGGACTGAGCCGGAGCAAAGCGAGCATGCATCTGGCGAAGGCGATAACGTGGCTTTCGGTGTTCATGCCCTTCAATGAGGTGAAGAAGATTTTAAGTGGATTACTTGGGGTAACTGTGAGCGCTACCTTTATCGAACAGGTGGCGGTTCGTGTGGGTGATACGCTCTGGGAGAAGGCGGAAAAGGAATCCCGGCGGCCCTATGCCATCGAAGAACGGGAGAAGGATGTTGACCTTCTCTATATCTGTCCGGATGGTGCGATGGTTCCTTTGGTGGGGGATGGGAAGGTCGAATATAAGGAAAACAAGCTTGGTATAGTGTTCAATAACAAGGATTTGGTGCAGAAAACCGATAAAAAGGGGAAAATGACCACCCGGATTATGGGTAAAAGACTCGTAAGCAGCCTGGCGGAGGGTGTTGAGCCGTTTAAAAGGATGCTTTTTGCGGCAGCGGTTAAAAAAGGATTCCATTTGGCAAGGACAGTCATTTTTCTGAGTGATGGAGCGGTGTGGCTGGGAAAATGCAAAGAAGAATTGTTCCCGAACGCGGTGAGAATATTGGATTGGTATCATGCACTTGAGCATTTATGGGAAACCGCACGGTCGTTATTCGGGGAAAAGAACGAGGCGAAATGCCGGGCGTGGGCCGAGCCGTTGAAGGAACTTTTATGGATGGGCAAAGTGGATGAGGTGATTCGTTTTCTTGAAAATGAGATCCACAATCGAACAAAGAGCCAGCAACCGCTAATCGAATTGCGAGGGTATTATCATTCAAATCGCGCCTGTATGAAATATGATGAGTACAGGGAGAAGGGATGGTACATCGGCAGCGGCCCTGTTGAAAGCGCCAATAACTACATCGTAAATCATCGTTTGAAACGGAGTGGAATGAAATGGTCAAAAATATGCGCCAATGCGATACTATGGGCGCGCTGCAAGTATTGTGAAAACGATTGGGATAATTTCTGGAAGAATATATCCCTCTCGGAGTATTTAAATAGAATCCCTAGTTATGGAGAACAAGCGGCTTAACCAAGGGCGAGAAGTACCCGGAATTTAATTCACTCCCGTCATGCGGGGCGGCAAATTATTATTTACTTATCGCCGGCGACAATTCCCTATATCAACAGAGCGAAGGACCGACCGGCGTTTGCGGGAGTGAATTTGCACTGGGGCTGTCGTAAAACCGGAAATCCGGCGATTTTCGGAATTTTGCGGCACCCTGTCGTCGAAGGGTACCAAACCGGGGGTTACACCGCATGGACAAGGTTAAGGAATTGATCACCGAAAAGGCGAGAGACGGAAAAATCAACTGCAAGGATGCGCTCGGCATCGCCGAGGAGCTCGAAATCAGCGCCGCGATCGTCGGCAAAACCGCCGACGAAATGAAGATCAAGATCAAGGGATGTCAACTGGGCTGCTTCAAGTAGGTTTACCATAAACGTCAGGCCAGCCGGACGGTACGCACGCCAATACCCGCCCGGCTCACTATCACAATAACGGAGACACTATCGTGAAAAAAAAGATACTGTCGGCTGCCGCGGCGCTCGCGGTCATTATTGTCGCCATCTGCCTCGTTCGGGCGGCGCTGTTCAAATCGAAGCAGATTGCTGTCGAACCCGCCGTCGTCTCCGGCATCAACCAGCGCGCGATCGCCGAAAACCTGTCCAAAGCGATACAATTGAGGACTGTTTCGCACCAGGACCCTGCCAAGTTTGACGGCACGACATTTCTCACCTTTCATCGTCTGCTTGAAAGGACGTTTCCACGCGCGCATAAAAGCCTCACAAGGGAAACCATAAGCAAGTACAGCCTTCTCTATACCTGGAAAGGGACCGATCCGAAACGCAAGCCCATCCTTCTCCTCGGCCACATCGACGTGGTCCCGGTTGAAAGCGGCACGGAGAAGGACTGGACCCACCCGCC
Source organism: Spirochaetota bacterium (assembly GCA_035477215.1). NCBI lineage: Bacteria > Pseudomonadati > Spirochaetota > Spirochaetota bacterium. Next base: position 159,547 of record DATIKU010000053.1, read on the forward strand.
GTTTTCGGGCGCCATTGCCGACGGTTACATCTGGGGCCGCGGGGCGCTTGATATAAAGCTCAATGTAATGGGAACACTTGAGGCGGTTGAATACCTGCTTGCTTCCGGATTCAAGCCGCAGCAGACCATCTTCCTCGCCTTCGGCCATGACGAAGAGGTCCATGGACTCAACGGCGCGAAGAAAATCTCGGCGCTGCTTAAAGAGCGCGGCGTCTCGCTGGATTACACGCTCGATGAAGGCGGTTTCGTCGTGGAAGGGGTCATCGCGGGCCTTGCAGCGCCCGCAGCGCTGATCGGCATAGCGGAAAAAGGATACCTGAGCCTTGAGTTCAGCGTGGAAGGAGAGGGCGGCCACTCGTCGATGCCCCCGCGACAGACGACGGCGGGCATACTCTGCGCGACCATCGCGAAGCTCGAAAAAAACCAGTTCCCGACCCGGATCGAGGGCGCCGCGCTCCAGATGTTTCGTTACCTTGGACCCGAGATGTCGTTCGCGAACAGGCTGATACTGGGCAACATGTGGCTCCTCGGCGGCGTGCTGAAATCCCAGCTTCTCAAATCCCCAACGATGGCGGCCGCGATACGGACGACCACCGCCCCCACGATGCTACAGGGAAGCGTGAAGGAAAATATACTGCCCATAAAAGCGACCGCGGTCGTCAATTATCGGCTGCTGCCGGGCGACACCATTGAGAGCTCAATTAAACGGGTTGAGAATATAATCGACGACAATCGCGTAAAAATACGCGCACTCGACGAAGGAAGCGATCCATCGCCCGTATCGGATACGGGAAGCGCCTCGTTCGCCATGCTCCAGAAAACGATACACCAGATGTTCCCCGGCGCGATCGTCTCGCCTTATCTGGTGCTTGGTGCGACAGACTCCCGATATTACACGGGATTGAGCGGCAATGTATATCGATTCACACCATTATCGATTAAAAACGAGGACCTCAAGCGGATACACGGCACCAACGAGCGCATCTCCGTGGCTAACTACGAACAGGCGGTCAGATTTTTCATTCAGCTCATAAAGAATTCGGGGGGGCGGATGATACCCTCATCGTAAATCGGAAGGAGCCCAGGAAACGACTTCCGGAGCGATGTAGACGGAGAACCGCCGCGCTGAGGGTCGTCGCCCTCACCCTCTACTACGCCTGCCGCGAGCCGCGCCTCCTCGGCGCCGCCCCGGTCATTGTCGCCCGCTGGGTGGCGCTTTTAACGGCGGCCGCCTGTATTCTCCGCACGCAGGTGATCTCGGCCGAGATTCCCGTTTAAAAGTTTGTTGACGCTTGTACGGCCCGGGCCATACAAGCAGAGGATGCGCCGCCTGCGGCGCGCACTGTCCAGATTTCCGGCAAAGAGGTTGTCCATGTCAGCGTACAGAGTTCTGATACTCGCCGCCATAGTCGCCGCATCCCTTCTTCCCGCGGGTTGCGGGGATAACGGGCGGAACGAAAAATCGCGCCCCGAAAGGATATCGGAATATGCCGTGGTGGTAAGCGACAATACCGCCCTTCGTATCGACCCCATGATCTATTCCGCCCGTATAACCCTCATGAGGAAGGGGACCCGCCTGGCTGTTCTGGATCAGTCAAAAGAAAAAAGCTGGGTCGGGAAGGACCACGGTTTCTGGTACAAGGTCCGCCTCGAAAACGGCCTGACGGGCTGGGCTTACGGATCGACTATCAGGATATTCGCAGGATCACAATCCGGATCGATCGACGGCTATGTTTCCAACCTGCGCGAGCACGAGGAGGAGACACTTCGGAAGGACCTTTCGGGGAAATGGTGGAGCGTAAATAAAAGCGGTGACTTTACCAACCTCTGCGTGGAGATTTATGAAAACGGAAAATACAAGTCCTATGCCCGTGGCGGAAAAGAGATAGAAGGAGAATACAACTTCAACTTCAATGACGAAACGATAGTTTTTCTGAGCGGAACATCATTCGGACAAAACCTGAAATACGTCAACCGGGGAAACATGTACCATCTTGAAACCAGGGATGGAAAATACGATATCCGTTTCAAAAAAATAACCGAGGGGATGGCCGAGCCGCCGCCCGAAGATGAAGCGGAGGCCGCAAGTCCCCCGGTCCCGCCGAAGGAGGAGGATGGCAAAGCTTCGAATTAACCGGTTTCTCGCCGATTGCGGACTGGGATCGCGTCGAAAGGTCGAGCAGCTGGTGGCCGAGGGCCGGGTGCGGGTCAACGGACAGGTGACAACCGACCTGTCCCGGCTGGTCGACGGCGAATCAGACGAGGTACGCCTCGACGGTCGAACGCTCGCCGCCGAAACGCGTTTGTTTTACCTCATGTTGAATAAGCCGAAAGGATATATTACGACCGCTGAAGATATTCAAAACCGCGCAATCGTGCTTGACCTCATCCCCGGACACTTCCGTGAAAAAGGCGTGATGCCCGTAGGAAGGCTCGATCGCGACACCGAGGGGCTTCTTCTGCTTACCAATGACGGCGACCTCGCGTTCAGGCTCACCCATCCCCGGTACGAGATACCCAAAGAGTATATCATAGACCTCGACCGCCCGCTCAACGACCGGGACCATGCGCGCCTGGAGAAAGGGGTTCGTCTTAAGGAGTACAAGACCAACCCGGCCCTGGTAAGCCCTGTTTCCGAATCGGGCGACACGATCAAGATGATCATCACCGAGGGAAAGAAGCGGCAGATACGCGTATCCCTTGCGACGCTCGGCTACAGGGTCAAAAGACTTCGGCGGGTCGCCTTCGGTCCCGTCAGGCTTACGGGCGTCAACGCACGATCATACCGCGCCCTGAGACCCGCCGAGGTCAAGGCGCTTAAAAAATCCGTGGGGCTTCAACCCGGCGCCGCCAATTTTTCTTTAAAATAATCAGTCCTCCCCGTCGAAAAGTACAACAAAGCCATACAAACGCGGCGAATGCTCATGCGCCCCCGGCTGTGCCGTCCTCACCGGCGGCATATCTTCACGCAGGGAATGAATACTATGCAGAATATGGACTATTACAGCCGGAGCGGCGCACGGAACCACCCGTATCATCTCGACACAACCGATCCGGAATATTTCGCGCGCATGAGCGAAATGAACCACCGGGAGAACGAGCGGATTCGCAAAAAGGCAACCGGGCTCATGTCGTTCGTCATAGCGCTCTGCATAATATCGTTTACCGCCGGACTGGTTATCGGCATCAAGTTCGCCGGCGGCTCCCAGAAAGAGATCGTGGACAAATCGACCAGGCAGGCGATGTCGAGCACAATCAAAAAGGTGTCCGGCCTCCTGAACGAAAACGCCGTCGCCGAAGTCCGCAACAAGGACAAAGCCGGAAAATCCGCGAGCGACGTCTTCCCCCGGAGCGAATACCCTTTCATAATCCCGATAGGGAAAGATCTGAGCAGGGAAAAATCACAGGAGATCGCCGGCTTCCTGAGTTCCGGCGGCCACACGGTGATTCTATCCCGGACCGGGGCCGGGTATCGGCTGTTCACCGGCCCTTTCAAGACCAGGGGTGAGGCTGAAATTTCCTTGAAAAAAATAACCGGCTATTCTAACAAGACATGGTTTCAGAACGCCCAGATCGTAAAACGATGACATGCACACAGAAATCAGAGAGGCCGGTCCCGCGGACGTAGAGTCGATATACCGCCTGCTGTACCCCTACGCCCAGGAGAACATCATCCTTGAGAGAAGCCGCGAGGAGATAGCGAAGTCTATTGACAAATTCCTTGTAGCTGCCTATACTACAGATATAGTAGGCGCGGTATCCTATTATGATTACGGCACGGCGCTCAAGGAGGTCCGGTCGCTGGCCGTGAAAAAGGACTCCGGGGGATCAGGGACCGGCTCCGCACTGGTGAGGGGCCTCTTGGCCATGCTCCTGGAGCGCTTTCCAGGCGCGAAAATATTTGTTCTCACTTATTCGCCCGGATTCTTCGGCAGACTCGGTTTCATCGAAGTGCCGAGGGAGACCCTGCCGGAAAAAATATGGAAGGACTGCGACCACTGCAAAAACAGGGAGAATTGCGGAGAGACCGCGCTGGTCTTTGTTCGGGACGGATGCCGATGAAAAAATCCATAGACAAACGCACCTTCGACCGAATCAAAATGCACAAGTTCGTCGTCGAATACAAGATCAAGGGTCGCGATCCCGTCTACCAGGCCGAGCTCATCAATCTCGGCGCCGGGGGGATGTGCTTTCTGCGCAATTCCATCATCACCCGTGACGACCAGCTGCTTGTCAAGTTCCCTTTCAAAACCAGAAAAGTTATCCTGAACGGGCAGATTGTCCGGATAGACGGACGCGAGGTGGCGGTCAGATTCGCCAACGGCGAAGATGAAATAAAGGCATTCGTCGACACATTTAACGAAGAATACCCGATTCTCTTTAAGAGTACCGCAAGGAAGGGCGGATTGTTGCGCATGCCCGGCGACGCGTCGCAGGATTCGGACGGTGACGAAATGCGAAATATTTTCGACATCGACTAATCGGAGAAGGACAGCCGGAAACTCTGCATCACTTTTTCCATAAGCGCTTCGTTCCGGGCCCTTTCGGAACCGGCGGATATTATACGGACGCAATAACCGTACCGGCCGCGCAAATAAAACGCCTCGTACCCGCCATAGGCCGTGCCGTCGTCGAAACGCGAGAGGTCTTCGCGTTCCCCCGCACGAAGCGGCGTCCGACGAAAAGAATCCGCGCCGAGGTTTTTCGCCCAGTTCTTTTTAAGCGCGGTCATGTTGCTTATTTTCGACGGAAACCGCTCGCTGTCGATCGCGATGAGCACGTCGTAGGCGGAGGCGTCCGGCCCTGCGGTGGAGCCTGAAAAACGCACTCCCGCCAGAAGCCCGTAATAACGGTATTGTCCATATTCGCGCATTCGCCGGCGCAGTACTGTCGCCTCGCCGGGAAATTCCAGGCGATAGCGCATCAGATCATTGACAAGAACAACAGCCCCTTCCTGGCGGTACAGCAATATCGAAGCGTTTTGATCAAGCTCCGCATAGCGGTCACCCTCTTTTTTTATGAGCCGGTTTATCTCGGAGGAGGCTTTCGACCGGTAATCGGAAGTCTTACCGCCGCCGGCGGGCATCGCCAGTATTGACTTTAGAAGAGTAAGCCCTTCAAATTTATACCCACCCTTCACCAGCTCCACACCCTGGTTGAAGTAAAACGCGATCCCCGACTCAGAAACCGCCCTGTAATCGAATTCCGGCTTGCCCGATGTGTATATCTTCCCGTTGGGATCGGCGTAGTACCGGTTGCCGTCCCCGTCGCGGACCATTATCCAGTCGGGCATCTGCGCCAGAGCGCCCGAGTGAACGAGGAGCGCCAGCACGACTGCTGAGAATTTCTTCCGCATGATTTGTTTCCGTATCTATCACCGTATCTTTTATCGAAATGCAGGTTCGATTCCGGCCCCTTGCGCCCGCCCGGCATGTGCCGGCGCTTTCGAGTCCGGAAGAGCCCGGATTCACGGCGCTGTGACAATATCTTATGCTAACGATAATCCATCTTGAAACGTCAATAAAATCATTGTTTTTTAAAAAATATTTGAAATTGTTATTGAATATTTTAAATAATAATATTTATTTGTCAACTTATTATGCATTAAATTTATACTATACTATAGGATCGATATCCTGTTCGACGGCCGGTCGTTTTATCATACCGGCGGGGGAAGTGCGGAGCGATTCCGGCAGATCAGGACCCGACACCCATTTGCCACGGATTTTCAAAAGCTATGAAAGACAACCTCGAAACCAACATCAGAAGGAGCAGCCCGCAGGAGGGCGTCCGAACGGCTTCTGCAAAAGGCAGAAAGAGACCCGTAAAGCTCCCGGAGGGCCATGAAACCCTTCAGGAAGTGATCGACAGGGTCGAAAACGAACATATACGCCGCACGCTCGAGCTTACCAACTGGAACTTGCAGAAAACGAGCAGGGTTCTCGATATCGCGCGCAACACCCTCAAGGCCAAGATCAGGAAATACGAAATCGGCTGAATACGTCTTCTAAATCAAAGAGAATATAATGATAAGCGCCAGGATCACAAGCCCAAGCAGGAGCGCGAGGTAGAGTACCAAGCGGCCTTCTCCCCTGTCGGCCGGCTCCTCCAACGGGGCGGCGTCCATCTCGATCTTGACGTTTTCCTCTTCGATAATTTTGGCCATCACATTCTTCGCCACAAGCGCGTAGATGATATAACCGAATTTCCCCTGCGATACCTTCTCCTTTACTCTCCCTTTGATCGGCAGAATCTCGCCCTCCTCCGTGTAGGCGTTGAGGAGCTTCGCCACCTTGACCGAGATTGCGTCTTTCGCCGTCAGGAGCACGCGAATATTCTCGCCCGTGCGCACATCATTGATGTATTTCCCCCGCACCGGCGAAACTATCACCTTTCCCGGCACGACATATTGCGCCTGCCGCTCGATCTCGGCCAGGCGGTCATCCGCACCCGCCGCCGCTACGCGCCGGGCGTCGTCCGCGCCCTCGATCTGGACGCCCTCGAGCTCCAGTGCGAGCGAACTCGTCTTCTCCATTTCTATCTGGCACCGAGGGGGCTCGGCGCGATAATACTTTTCCACGATCTCGGCGATAACGTTGGAGGCGGCGTCGAGGTCCCACGAGTCCACTGTTTCGTAAATATCATATCCGTCCAGTGAGTCCGTAAGGTGGTTTGAAAACTCAAAAGATCCGGTGGAGTTTTCGCCCGAAGAGCGCACGGCCGAGCCAAAGTCCGCGTAGAACAGCTTCCAGCTGTCGAAGATCCGCGCCCTGTCGGCAAAACCGCTGTCGGGGAGCACAAGCGAATTGACGCTTACAAGACGCCGGGTGGAGATGTTAAGGAAAATGAGAAAGATGCCGTGCGTCCCGGACGAGGGTAGCGAGAATTTGCCTTTTATCGCCGCAACGTCGTCATACTGCCCGGCCACCATGAGGCGCGCCTTTTCCATGTCGCCCCCGGTGTGCTTCATCGCGATGTTGAAAAGCCTCGCCTGTTCGCCCAGGGCATCCGATGAAGCGCCGTCCGGTGTCATCCGCCACCCCTCACGCGTTCTCAGCCAGGCATTTTTCGAGCATTTCGTATTTCTTCTGGGGCGGCATGGTGACGATTTTTTTCATGTTCTGTATGACTTCCGCAAGAAATTTCGACGAGGTCTCGATGATGAAGTACCCGTCGCTGTCGATGTTGTTGATAATCGTCACCCGGTTCGTGGGGAGCTTCATCCCCAGCATTGGGCCGATCGATTTTATGAGATGCTCCGGCAGCATGTACTTGACGGAGAGCCTGGGCAGGCCCGCTTCCAGCCGCTTGAGGGGCCGGAAGGAAGCGTACTTCTCATCGGTCATCAGGCTCCATTTCTTCGGATTGTCGGTGACGAATACGATCACGGAGTTTTCGGTTTCCGATATAAAGAGGCTTATATACGTATTGTAGGATTTATACGACGACAAAAGCCCGAACAGGCTGTCGTCATCACACTTGCGCGCCTCCCGGGTCTTTTTAAGGGGTATCTTCATGGTCGCCGCTGTTCGTGGGATAGAATACGCGGGACGGGGGTGTTAATGCAACCATTTTGTCATGCGTTCCGGACAAAATATCGACGCGCCTATACCGACTGGTAGCGCCCCGGCGGTCCAACCGACTCTCTTCTCACCACCCGGAGCGTGTACAGCCCTTCCACAATCGGCGCTGCATCCTCCTCCCTCATTCCGATGAACGCGGCAATATCGCCCAGGGCGGCGATCCTGTTTATCCGGAGATAATCCAGCACGTCGCGCTCTGAATCGGAGATGGTGCCGATACAATACGAGTTCATTGCCGTCAGGCTTTCGGTCACCACGGCAATTCTGCGTTCGTTATACGCATGGTACGAGTTTAAAACCGAATCGATATTCATTTCGATGATCGGCGTGATGTTCGCCAGCTTAACGAAGAAAACCAGAGCCCCTTCGCGCGAATCTTCGACAAGCCTGAGAAGAAACTCGTCAATGAACGACGAGTCTATGACCTGCACTCCCGAGAAGTCGACGAGCATCACCTCGCCATCGGTCATGTGCGACATGTTTTTACGCGTCTTCTCGTACATCCTTCTGCCGACCGGCCTCGTTATAAGGTCGGGCAGCCGTATCTTCAAATCCCTGGCGGTGTTTCTAATCTGTATCACCATTCGATCGAGCGCTCCTTTTTATCCGAAAAGAGAGATGGAAATCTGGGTGCCCGGAAAAGATGTCAGGTCGTCCCGTAAAAACAGATGCGATGAGCCGCTCTGCCTGCGGTTGTAGAGCACCGCGGCCGAACTGTCGGCCGAACGAATATAAATGCTGCCCTTCAGTTTTTCGATAATGGAGTTTACCTGGCATAGCCCGTAACCGAACCTGCGCTTGCTCGATATCGGCGTGGTCAGCGCCTTCTCGATTATTCGCGACCCGGGTTCCGAGGCGAACTCGCTTCGCCCGCCGAAGCTCTCCTTTATGCCGATCCCCGAGTCCATAATAACCAGGCGCACCACGTGTTCGCTGCCGATGGAGTAGGTTTGCATTGCGCAATAACCCGAGTCGAGGCTGTGCTCGAAGATATTCTGGCACACCTCCGATATTACCGTAACGAAATAGTCTATGATCGCCGCGTTCAGCCAGTATTTGAGTATATGCCCGGCGCGTCTGCGGAAAACCGCTATTACGCCCGCTATCGCGCGAATGCTTTCCCGTTCCCTGCCCGGGATATCGGTAATCTCGACAACCCTGTTGCTGAATGAGCTGCGGCGGTACAGGAGCTTTTCGTCAAGCCTGTCCAGAACCACAAAAGCCCCCTTTGATAAAAAATCCATGCGGGCCAGGTATTGATGTATATTGAGCGGGATGTTGGCGAGGCGCAGGCGCCCGCCTGTGTACCGAAGATGGTTGCGGCCCAAAAGCAGAAGCGCCAGCATCGAGTAGGGTTCGATGAAGCTTATGGCCGAAAAGTCGAGCGTTGCAACGCGTTCGCGTGATATCTTTTCACCAAGACTGATGATGTCCTCGAACGAATACACGTCCCTGCACCGGTCGGGCAACAGGAGGGTGGTGTTGGTCCCATCCGTCAATAAATACACCCGTGTTCACTTTATTTACTCCATGAAGCCGGCTCGATTGCCGGAAGGCCCCCGGGGCACTCCCTTCATCCGCTTTAATAATATCGGAAGTCACGGCCGAAACATTTACCCCCGGTGGGGAATCCGCGGTTCGGGGAAGCTGCCCGGGAGGACTGGAAATCCTCCCGGTAAACGGAGCCCGCATACGTCAAGATACTGTTTCTTTAAAACGAAGGGGTAGCTCAGTAAAAACCCTGATACTCGTTTCGGGCAATCCTGTATTTCTTGCGGTAATACTTCACAATGGTGGGCTTGATCATGAGATAGTTCGCTATTATCCTGTCAGGCCACCCGTACTCGAGAAGTCTGAGAATGGATTTCCTCATTTTTCCTCCCTGAGCTGTGTTTATATCACTCCGTTGGGGTTATTATTCCCGTGTTGCGATTAATTTCAATCACTTAATTAATTAAAATTTAATTTTTGTAAAGGTTTTGTGAAATCTTCTGTCTTATAACACTTAGATCTATTACGTTCATTTTCGTTGGCTATATCTCCATTCAGGCGGAAAGACGGCCCTCCGGGGCCGTCTTTTTATTCTTGCCGAAGGGTGGCGCCGGTGATATCGTTTAAATGACGGGTCTGGAAAAACTTCCTTGAAAAACCCGCAAACCGGGTTTTTATGACACTCGGAAGTCAATCAACAGGCCGGAAAGGAAGACAATGGCGCGTACAAGCAAGCAGATAGAAGACAATATCGTCAACAGCATCATTGGAGAGGGCTCGGAGTTCAAGGGGGAATTTACGGTCAACGGACTGCTCCGAATCGACGGCCGCTTCAAGGGTACAATCGAGACCGACGGCAAGGTGCTCATCGGCCAGAGCGGCGAAGCGACCACGGACATCCATGCGCGCGTTGTGGTGATCGGCGGCGTTGTACGCGGCAACATCTTCGCGACGGAACGGGTTATAATGCTTGCGACCGGCAAGCTTCACGGCAACATAATAACGCCAAGCCTGGTTATGGAGGATGGGGTGATCTTCGACGGCAACTGCGTTATCAACAAGCGGCCTGACCAGCTCGCCGAATTGCAGCACGCCCGGCCGGAGCACCTCGGTGAGCCGCTATGATAGAGAAAACCTCGACCGACCTTAAAAAAGACGAAAAGCTTAGGATCAAAACCAAAAAACGCTCCGCTTTTTCATCGTCGGGACCGCCCAAGACATTCGACGCAAGCCTGCAGAACGCGCTGCACTTCGAGTTTCATGACACGATAGAGGGCCTTATGTCCGACCTGGGCGAACAGGAAAAGCGCTTCCTCGACCGGCAGACGCCCTATGAACTCAACCGATACAAGTCCCTGGTGAAAGAAATATTAAAAACCATCCTGGAGGGTTCCCTGAAGGTCACCCCGCTGAAACGCCAGCGGCGCGACAGGGCGGACTTCGCGATCATCGAAGAAATCAATTCGAAACTGTTTTCCATGTCCGATGCGGTCACGCGGAACAACAAGGCATTCGACTTGTTAAAGGCGGTCGAGGAGATCAGGGGGCTTCTTTTCGATCTGCAGTTCTAGTCTACCGGCGCACCCGTATCTTCCGTATCTTTCTCTTCTCGAGCTTGACGGCACCTTCCGGGTTGTACTTGTTCTGGACTTCCTCTATGCTCTGGTTTACGAGCATCTTCACGACCTTCTCGGCCTTGTTGAGTACATCGATAAGAATGAGGTTTTCCTCGTCGGTAAAATCCTGAAGAAGGTAGCTCTCCATCGAGGTCCCTGACGGAGGGCGGCCCACGCCGACCCGCACCTTGGCGAATCGGTCCGACTTGAGCGCTTTGGTCATGGATTCAATCCCCGCATGTCGCATCGAGGACATAAGGTAATCCACGCGAAGCTCTCCGATCGAAAGTTCGGTGTCTTCAACGACGCACACTATATCGCGCACATTAATTCGCAAAAACGACGCTATATAAAGAACCGACTCGCCGATCAGATTGACGAATGTCTGCGGCTTCAATAAAACGACGTCGGTGTCGCGGATCTTACCCCTTCCGATGACGGATTTCTTCTTCTTGACTTTAACTTCGATATTCTCGTTGTTCCCCAGGATATCAACAACCTTAAAGCCTATATTCTGCCTGTTGTTGAAAAATTTCTCTCCCGGGTTCCCGAAACCAACTATCAATTTCAACGATATTTCACTCCTGCTTTATTCTGATTGAAGTACTACTCCTCGGACTTTTCCTTCCCATCCGCGGCGGCCTCCGCATCGACAGGGGCTTCCTCGGAAACCTCTTCCTTCACCGCCTTGGGTATAAGCACCGTCACAACCACCCTGTTTGCGTCGGCGAGGAAACGCAGCGATCCGGACACGGGGAGGTCTTTCACCTGTATTGAGTGCCCAAGGTCGAGATTTGTTACATCGATCTCGATCTTCTCGGGAAGGTCTCCGGGCAGCGCTTCTATCTGGAGCTCCCGCTCTATAACATCGAGCATTCCGCCCATACGCTCTCCCTTCGAGGTCCCGATTGTCGTTACCGGCACAACCGTCTGGAGCTTCTCGGAGAGGTCGACCTTGTAAAAATCGAGATGCGTTACCTCGTCGGTGACGGGGTTGAGCTGATAGTCCTTGACGATGACCTTCTGCTCGGGCTCGGCCGAGCCGCCGGCCACCTCGAGGTCTATAACCACACTTTCCGATATGTTACCCTTGAACAGCTTTATAAACTCGTGCCTGGGAACCTGCACCGCCTCGGATTTTCCGTGCGTATAAATAATGGCCGGAATAAAGCCGCTTCGTCGAAGCCGGCTGCACGCGTTCTTGCCGGTTTCCTTTCGTATCTGCGCCGTCAATTTGTGAGTCTTCATTGTCCTGGTCCTCTCTATTGGTATCGTAATGGCCGGGTATTCCCAGTCTGTGCTAAATGAATAGCGAGCTTACCGACTCCCCGTTGTGGATTCGCCGGATCGCCTCGCCGAAAAGCGGGGCGATGGACAGCACCGTCATGTTCGGCAGTTTTTTTTCGGGCGATATCGGGATCGTGTTGGTAACCACGATTTCCTTGAAATCGGCGCTCCTGAGCTTCTCGGCCGCATCGGCCGACAGCACCGGGTGCGTCGCCACGCAAAATATATCGCGTGCACCCTCCTCCCTGAGGGCGCGCGCCGCACCGGAAATTGAACCTCCGGTATCGATCATGTCGTCCAGTAAAATACAGTTTTTCCCTTTAACGTCGCCGATCACATGCATCACCTTGCTGACGTTCGCCTCGGGGCGGCGCTTGTCGATAATGGCCAACCCCGCCTTAAGGCGCTTGGCTAGAAACCGCGCCCTCTCCACCCCGCCGGTGTCGGGCGACACGATCACGGCGTCGGATGTATTGAGCCTCCTGAGATAATCCACCATAATCGGCGTCGAGATCAGATTGTCGACCGGCACATCGAAAAACCCCTGTATCTGCTCGGAATGCAATTCCACGGTAAGGACCCGTTTTACCCCGACCGCTTGGAGGATGTTCGCCACCACCTTCGCCGAGATGGGCACGCGGGGCTCCACCTTGCGGTCCTGCCGCGCATACCCGAAATAGGGAATGACGGCGGTTATGCGCCGGGCCGATGCGCGAAACGCCGCGTCGATCATCAGGAGCAGCTCCAGCAGGTGGTCATTGGCCGGATTACAGGTCGACTGCAGGATAAACAGGTCGACTTCCCGGATATTCTCCCCGATCTTCACCGAGATCTCGTTGTCCTTGAACTTCTTGATCTCGACCTCGGAAAGATTGATATTGAGATATCTTGCTATCTCCTCCGCCAGTGGCAGGTTGGATGACCCCGAAATTATCTTCATATTGTCATTAGCCTTGTCGATTCGAAAAAGTGCCGTCCGCCGTCCGCCCGAGAAATCCCTCCAGCCTCTGGAGCTCCGCGGGAGTATTGACCCCGCTTCCTTCCGTCGCGTCTTCCAGGATTATCGTACGGACCTCTCCGCCCGTTTTGCTTAAATAAGCGACCAGATCGGGGAGATAATACTCTCCCTGGGCGTTGTCGGTCGTTATCGTCCTCAAGCCGTTGAACAGATCCCCGCCGAAAAAAACATACGTGCCGGTGTTGACCTCGGCGATCCGTCGCTCCTCATCGGTGGCGTCCCGCTCCTCGACTATCCGCTCGAGGCGGCCGTTCGCGTCCCTTACCAGCCGACCATAGCCGGTCGGGCTCTTGGGTACCATGCCCAGCACCACGCCCCGCACTCCCGGCAGCGATGCCTCCTCGGTCATTGCGGCGAATGCCCGAGGGCGTATAAGCGGCACATCCCCGCATGCTATCAGCACCGGGCCGTCGTACCCGCTCAACGCGGGCTCAGCCTGCATCACCGCGTGTCCGGTGCCTTTTTGTTCGTGCTGCCACACGCACCGTACGCCCGGCCCCAGCGCCCGCTCGACATCGTCGCCGCGGTATCCCACCACCGCGATGATCTCGTCCGCTCCGGCCCGCCTTAACGATTCCACGACGTGCGCGACAAGCGGCCTCCCGTCGAGGACATGGAGCACCTTCGGCAGGTCGGAACCCATTCGAACCCCTTTGCCCGCCGCCAGTATGACTGCCTTGAACGAACCGATCTCCCTTCTCCTTTACCGCGAGGCACTATCTGAGGCGCTAGGATTCGAACCTAGGTATGCCGAGACCAAAACCCGGTGCCTTACCACTTGGCGACGCCTCAAAGGTAAAGCGAATTACATCTCCAGTATAGCCGCACGAATTCTCTCTATCACCGCGTTTAATTATTATTCATTTATGATTGCGTACCGTCATTCCCACGCGCGAGACTGGTGGTGATTACCGTGCGTGCAATGCCGTTCATTTCATTTTCCGCGCGCCGCGCGTCCCCCGGCGAACCGAAAAGGCCGACTATCGCCGAACCCGACCCGGTCATAAACGCACAGGGAGAACCGCACTGCACAAGACGATCTTTGGCCTGGCGCAGAACGGGATGCTTTTCGAACACCACCGCTTCGAAATCGTTCGCGACAATACCCGAAAGTTCTTCCAGCCGTCCGGAACGCATGGCCGCCCTGAGGCGCTCTCCCCTATCAATAAGCTCCTCTTCGCTCCGTACTGGCTTGAAGCCCCTGCCGAGCATCGCGTAGGCGGCACCAGTATCCACGTGAATTCCCATATCGGCCACAAGCACGGTCCATTCAGGCCTTCCCTCGATCGGCTCGACCCTTTCGCCGATCCCTCGGCAAAGCGCCACGCCACCGGCCAGGCAAAAAGGAACATCCGCCCCGATCTCGCCGGCAAGACGCGCAAGCTCTCCTTGGGCAAGCCTTTTATAATGGAAGTTGAGGAGCCGTAGTGCGGCGGCCGCGTCCGCGCTTCCCCCGCCCATTCCCGATCCGGCCGGGATGTTCTTCTCGATGGTATATTCAAATACACCGGCTTCCTTCACCGCCCGGCAATATGCCCTGGTGGCCCGCGCGATGAGGTTGTCTTCGAGCGGAATGCCCTCTATCACACCCGGAAAAGTTCCTCCCGCGGGAGTTATCCCGATAACGATTTCGCCGTGAGGTTTTATTTCCGCGAGTTTTAAAAGATCAAAAACGCCAATCTCGGCCATCAGGCTGAGTATTTCATGATATCCGTCCTGTCTCTTATTAAGAACTTCGAGGTGCAGGTTGATCTTGGCGAATGCTTTGCTTTCCAAGGATTACTGGGACCACCGAAAATTGCGTGGCAAAAGTAGTACGCGGCACTCTTTATGTCAAGCAATTAATTCTGTTTGACGTACAGGGTGCCGTTTTCTCCTTATGGTGCCGACCGCTTTCCATCCTCCCGCCCGGAAGGATGGAAAGCGCTGAGAACAGTCGTGGCAATAAGTGCTTGTAAATTAACGTCATACGATTATAATTGCGCGACGGTCGTGTCATTAATACAGGACAATCGTTGGTGAAATAGTGTTATATTTCAAGATAGTCTTCTGCGCGTTCGGCATCATAATCGCATTGTATGTCTTTTCCAACAACATCATCCGGCGCTTCGGCTTCGCCGTCAACCGCCTGTTCGCGGCCATCGCGTTCATAACGGGGCTGATGAACGCAACCCTGCTCTACCAGCTACTGTATCCTGATTCACCTTACCTGCTCGAATCCGCGCGTGCCTATTTCGCGACCGTCTCGCTGATCAACCAGCTCTTTTTCCATTACATGCAGATATTCCCCCGCTGGGAGAAGCGCCCGCCGGGATGGTTCATATTCCTCTCCGCTCTCCCCGGGCTTGCGATAGTCCTTATAACGCTCGCCTGGGACGGCATCATCGCCGGCGCCCGATTCGACGGCATCGTACTGTACGAGTTCGGCCGGTTTTTCTGGATGTACCTGGCGGTTTTCGGTTTCAACATCCTGGGGACCTTCCTCACCAACCAGTATAAAACGCGGGTGCTCGAGAACGACTCGTTCAGAAGTCAGCTTTTCTATCGCAGTATCGGAGACCATGCCGGGGCGCTCCTGATCGTTGTTACCTTCATCGTCATGCCGTATTTTTTAAACATTCAGGATTACCACATGATGGGCATTCCGCTCGCCTCCATCCTCCTGCTCATCATCAATAACTACGCGATTTCCGACGACCGTCTGATCGACTTCAAGAAATTCTATTCGCGCGCCGCGTACTGGGTGGTGGTATTTTTCGGGCTCGCCGTGCCCGCGATCGTCATTCTTCATTACGGGGGCAGGATAGTTTTCGGAGGGCAGAAAATCCCCATCGCCGGTTTCACGGTTTTATTGTTCGTTTATTTCATTCTCTTTTTCCGATTATTAGCGCCGTCGATCGCCACCATGTTTCGCAGGCGGCACCTCGGTTTCGAACGAAACGTCAACGAGTTCTTCCAGGGCATTACAACGCTGTCCGATTTCAAGGACCAGAGCGGTTTCTGGGACAATTTTTTCAACAACACGATCGACGCGCTCGGACCGCGTTTCGGCATAGGAACGGCATCCCTCTACATGCACCGCGGGGACGACGGCGCCTACCACTATAAGTACGGGTTCGGCGATGGGATCGATATACGATCACTCGAAGAAAGCCACGACCTCGCGGCCTGCCTGAAGAGCTTCCCGGGGCTCCTCGAGCGGTCGGTGCTTTTCACCGACTTCAGGCTTGCGGGATACAGGGAACGGCTGCTTCCATTTTTCCGCGAACATCGGATAAGGGTGGCGCTGCCGTTTTTTAACCATGAAAAACGGCTGATAGCCATCCTGCTGCTGGGTGAGCTCCTGGACGGCAAACCCTACCCGGTCAACCTCGTTTCAGCTCTCGACCTCTATCGCATTCACTTCGGAGTGACGCTTGCCAACTCGATCTATCTCGATGAGATCAAGGCCACCCAGGTTTCCGGGCACGACCGCATGCTGGTGGGGAGCGTAAAAAAGAAGATCATCCCCTCCAGTATGAAGCAGATCGAGGGAATCCGTATCAGCTCCTTTTACCTCAACAACTCGGAGTACGGAGGCGACTATTTCGACTCGGTCATCGTGCGGCCCGACCGCCTGGGAATTTTCATCGCCGACACCTCCGATGCGGGCGTGGACTCCGTCGTCCTGGCCCTGGAGCTCTTTACGGTGCTCCGTACGCAACCGGCCTCCCATGAAAGCCCCGAGAAGCTCCTGAACATCATGAACTGGGTGATCGCCTCCTCGCGATTTTCCGATCACTACACGCCGGCCTTTTACGCCATCTATTCCTCCGCCTCGCGGGCGCTCGCGTACTCGAACGCTGCGATGCGCCCGCTTATTTTCTTCGACGCCGCGCGCGAATCCTTCACCGACCTCGACACCAGGGGGATACCGGTCGGTATCGACAAAAATTTCACGTACGAGACGCGGACCATTCCCGTCGTCCCGGGCAGCATCGGCATACTCCACTCAGACGGCCTCGAGTCGGCCCTTAACGCCTCCGGCGCCGCCTACTCAACCGGCAGGATCAAGGATATTATCCGCCTTAACCGGGGAGACACCCCGGCGGTGCTCATCCGAAAAATCTATGACGATTTCAGGAACTTTACCAAGGGGAGCACGCTCACCAACGACGTCAGCCTGATCGCGTTCAGGTGCGATTGAAACGGCGGTAAAAATCCGCGTTTACGCCATGAATCCAGGGGAATCATCAAAGCGGCTGCTCGGGGCGCTTCGCCGCTACCGCAATCTCCTCATCCTCATCAAGGGGTCGCCCGACCCCGACGTTATCGCCTCATCCTTCGCCCTCATGGCGGTTTGCGACCATGTCGGCCTTAAATCGTCGATCGTGGCGCTTGCCGAAATTTCGCATCCTCAGAACAGGGCGATCGTCAAAAGCCTCGACATACCTCTGACCATCGAAAAGGGTACGCCTTCGCCGCACGGTTACGACGCGTATGCGGTGCTCGACTTCCAGTCCGCCTATACAAAGGGCGTTTCGGAAAAGCTGCCGTGCGCCGTGCATATCGATCATCACGCCAAAGCGGAAGACGATATTAAGGCCGATTTTTACATGGTCTCGGACGAGGCGGGCGCGGCAAGCACCTACATGGCCCTCATCCTCCGCGAACTCGACCTGCCGCCGCGCGGACCCATGCGCACCGGCGTGGCCACGGCGCTTCTGCTCGGCATACAGACCGATACGGACAATCTGCGCCATGCGACAAAACTTGATTACGAGGCGCTGCAGTTCCTTTCCGTAATGGTCGACGAACGGATCGTTCAAAAAATATCAAACCTGCCGCTTTCGGAGAACGCACTCAGGCTCATCAGCACCGCCATGTTCGACCACGAAACATACCGCGACTGGTTTTTCGCCGGCCTTTCGTTCATCGATGAATCGGAAAGGGACAATATCGCCATCGTCGCCGATTTCCTGCTGGGAAGCGGGGAGGCCGAAACCGTCGCGGTCTTCGCCATCGTTGAAAAAAAACATCCGGGAGGCCTCTCCCTCGACGTCTCATTTCGCACCTCGAACTCCGATCTCGATCTTAACGGTCTCATCAAGAACATAACACCCGATGGGGGCGGACGCGCCTACAAGGGCGCCTACCAGGTGAACCTGGATTATTTCGCCTCCTGCCCCGACAGGGAACTGCTCTGGAAGGCCGTTCGGCTTACGACGATTGAGACATTAAAGGCGGCCCGCGACAACGTGCGGTTCATCGAGCTGCGGGGCTTCTACCGGAGAGTAAAGGGAAAAATAGAAAGCCTTTTCGGCAGTTAAAATACCAGGGTAAAATTAAGACCCACCTGGTATGATAGTATCTCGCGGGCGATCCCTTCGGTTTCCCTGTTGCGGTAGCGCTCCAGCGCCCAGCGCGCGACGAGCCCCCCCTGGACGTTTTTATGAAGGTCTAAAGTCAGCTTCGCCGATACCAGATGCTGATCGTAGGGCTCCGGCGATACGGTGCGTGTATAGTCGTAACGGTTGAGTAAAAGCGAGTATTCAATGCTGAAAATCGGGAAGGCCACCAGCTTGTAGAGACTCGAAAAGGCGTTGTAGAGCCACAGCACGTCCGTTTCATATAATGCCGAAAAGCTGTAGCCTCTGTCGACCTCCCTGAACGGCGGCGATATCGCCATGTTCGCGACAAAAATATCGTCCCTGCGGTTGCGTTTCGATTCGTCGTAATCAATGTACTCCTTGTGTTTCCTGTGGCGGTAATCGACGCCCGAGCGCAGACTGAGGCTGGAGCGGTCGCGCTTGAGCGTCAACCCCACCCTGGGAGTATTGACGTTCTCCTCTATATTGTAGGTAACAAGCATGTTGCGCCCGTAATCGTAACCTATGAAAAACGTGGCGGCGTGGTGGGGCAGTCCCGGCGTATTGGGCCGAAAGAAACCGAACGAGAAAATGCGCATGAGGTCGAAGTTGATGTTTGAGTTCGCGCTGAGCGTCACCACCTGCTGCGGGATGCCTTCGACCGTCTGCCGCTCGCTCACCTGACTCAGGTTGCCGCCGCCGGTCACGATGACTTTTTCGAAATCCATGGTCGTATTCAGCGAATAGCTGTCGACGAGCTTTAGGCTGTTCGTATAATTGCCGGCCTCCTCTCCGCCGGGATAGCGGATTTTCCTGTTGAGGCGGCCGTACGCAAAATCCCTGCCATTGGCGAAATTCCCACGACCGGAAAAAAAATGCCATGGAGGATAGGAGAACATGTCGAAGCCGGCATCGGAAAGGCCCCGAAACGCCCTGTTGATGCCGTATTCTTCACGAAAGGCCCCCACCCCCTCGCCCTCGTAGGGGATGGCGGCCTCCTGAAGGAGGAGGGACCTGGTGTAGGAGAAGTTGCAGCCCTTTACAAAAGACAGAGCGGGTATCCCGTGAAAATCGATCGGCAGCGTAAATCCGTTCGATACGAATCCCCGGGCGTCTTTTGACCGCTCGAAATGACCGGAGGTGACGCGCTCGGCATCCTGGTAGTCGCGAAACCGGTTTTCGAAATACTGAAACTCGGTGCGGACCGAAGGGGAAAAAATCCAGAGCTTTCGAAAGCCCGCGTAGAGCGTGGTCTTGTTGTTTCTCTCAACGAATTTATGGTCACCGCCGTACACAAAAGGCAGGTGATAGTCGCCGCGCACGTCCCCGAGCACCTCCGTGTCGCTGAGCCCCGACTTGCCCGAAAGCTCCACGATCTCGTGCGAACCGACAAGAAAGGTCGGCCGCATATGGAACTTGCTGGACTGGTAGTCGATGCTGAGCTCCGTTGTCCCCTTCTGACGTTTTTCGCTTTCATGGAGCGGCAGATATGTCTCAAGCGTGGGAGCGTCAAGCCCGTTCGCACTTCTTGAAACGGTTTCCTTCTTGAAAGTCATGTCCATCTGGAGGCTCGTCGAAAGCTTTCCGCCCAGGAGTTCGGCGATATCCTCTTTTACCAGGATAGTCGGACTGTGAGCGCTGTTTCTTACCAGGTGCTGAACCCGATATGTATCCGTGCCCACGGTTATATCCTCGCCCCGCTCGTTTTCATACGCATCGTTTTTATAGACGAGCTTTATCTTCGGCACCATGGACGCGGTAGGCGCGTAATCGGATTCGAGATAGAAGCTGCGCTTTTCGGCGCGTCCGCGCCTGTTTTCCGCGACCTCGTTGTTGAGCGAATCGGTTTCTGATTTTTCCTGGGTAAGGTCCAGGCGCATGCGCCACTCGGGAAGGATGTTCACCGATGTGAAAAGCTGACGGTATTTTTCGGCGATGTCAGTCGCGGTTTTACCCACGGTGCTGAACTGCGATCCGTGCCCCTTTTCGATATATTTGATGTACAGATCGGAGATTACGGGAACTCCCGATTTCGTACGGAAGAGCGGTCGCTTACCGCGGATCTCGACCTCGTACCAGTGAGCGCTGTCGGTAAGCGTATCCGGGTCGCTCGCGTACATATCGTTCACCCAGAGCTTTCCGGTTCCGGTACTCTCGACGATTACCTCCATGTAGGCAACGCGCTTAAGATCGGGGTTCCCCTCGACCAGCGTTTTATTGATGCCTCCCGAGTCGTTGCGCAGGTTGAGCACCACTTCGCGCCACACGGGGCCGTAATCGTTCAGAAACTGGTATTCATAATAGTCGTTTTCGGTTGACCCTATACGCACCCTGATTGCGTCTCCAGGTGTGGAAGTTCGCGCATTGATCCATACGTTCATCTTCTTATAGAACCTCAGGTCCATCGGCTTTGAAAACTTGCGCGTCACCGAGCCGTTGCCCGCCGGGTTGTAGTCGATCTGCAGCGCAGTCTCGATCTCGGCCCTGAGTTCTTTATCGCTTTTATCGCCGTGCAGGGACTGATAGATATCGCTTCTGAGAAATGCGAATGCGTTCAACCTGTAATCCGGATCGTTCTGAGTGTCGACCATGGTGATCTTCAATCGCGCCGGGTCCTCGTCGGCGACCCCGTTTATCTTCACATTCCGCCAGCGCGATGAGACGAATTTGAGGCTGTCGATATAGATTCTGCCCGTTGCCGGCGACGCGGAGCTCACGAAAAGCCGCACAGCCTCGACCTGTTTCAATATTTCGATCTGGTCGGCGGCGATGGTGTTTCGCGCGAGGTATATCCTGACCATTTGCCAGTCGCCGGTGCCCGCGGCGACTGAGATTGGTCCGCCCTGGGTCGACGCACCTGGAAAGCGCACGACGTTCTCGTAACGATCGAGCACGCCGTTGCCGTTTATGTCCTCGCTGTTGAGCACACCGTCACCCAGCGTGGAATCGCCGAGCTGCGGCCCGGTGCCGATCCAGGTATTGTAACCTCCGGTCGGATTGAACTGGTAGCCGCGGTCCTCCTGGATCCCTGCCGAGGGATCGAAATCGAGGAAACCGTTGCGATTGAGATCCTCGGTATCGAGCGAATCATCCCCGTCGGAATCCTCATCGATTTTCCCCAGATCGATGTACAGATCGACCGGCGCACTGAGCGCCTCCCCGCGGTACCAGACCTCCACATACTGAAGGGCCGAGAAGTCCACCGCCTCCGAAGAGAGGCGTCTGGTCACGATCGGAGCGCGCGACTCGACACCCGCAAACTCGAACTCCAACACCAGCGAGCGCTGGGTATCAAGGTCGCGCACCGAATTCTCCACGTGGCCGGTCGCGACATTGTAGGGTCCGGGCTTTTTCTCGTAGGGAATGGAATACGGCGTAAATCCGGTCCCCTTCAGAGAACCCGCGTTCGAGGGATCGCGGTAATATTTGTAGTCCAGCCTCCCCCGCCCGGACTGAGGCACGAGATCGGGCATGGAAGCGAGTATCCAGTCCTTGTCCGAGAGGGAAATGCCCGTTATTTCCTCCGAAGATTCCATGTCGTCGACAAGGCCCTTGCCGAAGGTGTTGATGTTTTTATAGCTGCGCGCGTACTCGGCATACGCCTTTAGGTCGAACGGCGCCTCATTCACCGATACGCCGGGCACGGCGTTGAGCATATCCTTTATCCGTCCCTCGGAGAGCTTGAGCGATGCGTCTCCCTCGAAGACCATCGTCTGAGAGGGCTCGCTCCCAACCATCGGTATGATCTCCCCGCCGGACGAGCGCGTGTAAAGAAAGGTGCCGCCGACGCCCAGGTCCCTGCTCAGCCGGTAATCGGCCCTCAGCCCGCCGATGAAGGACTGCGACTCCGCCGTGAATGGCAGGTATTCGTACTTCACCTCGATGTTCGTCTCGGGGCCTATGAGCGGATTGTTCGGACTGGCAAAACTCAGATAGCCCGACGTATGGTCGATCGCATAGAGGGACCTGGCGATCTCGCGCCCGTCCACCTTGATGCGCACGCTGTCGGGGATGATATTGAAATGTTTGAGCTGGAAGCTGCGTGCCTCGCGGTAGTAATCGACGCGCATGCTGAAAATCGAGCGGTCGGCCACCAGGGCCGACTGGCTTTCGGCGTAAACAACCGACTGGATCGTATCGGGCGGATCGGCCAGCACCTGTTTGAACGGCTCGCGCAGGTGAAAGTTCACGGTCCCTTTCGAATAATCGACCGTGTACTTTCCGAGCTTCAGGGTTTCTCCTTTTGTAAGGAGCTGGTTGTGGCCGAAAAACTGAAGCTTGAAATTATCCTGCAACACCTGCCTCTGGCCAATGTAATAAACGGACCTCACCTCGTAGATGTCGAGGTTCCGCTTCCCATCGTTGTTCCTGTCGTCGCCAATCTCCTCATGGATCGAATACCCATACTTGATGAAAACGAATATCTTCCCCGGGAACTGTGCGGTCGGGTGGGCGGCGTCTCCGGGGACGAGCGCCGCCGGATCCGAGGTGGCCGTACCGCCGCCGATGGTATATACGGCGAAGATGCGCGCGTTGTGCGGCACCGCACGCAGGAAGCTTATCGTGCCGGTGTTGAAGTTGATCGTGTAATCGGAACCCGCGACCATCCTGGTATAATAACCGTCCTCGAACGAAAGCTGGATCGCGCTCAGGTTGTTGAGCGGATTCTGGTCGTCCATGTACAGTTCGAATCCGGACGCATCGATGTTCACCGGGTAGGGAAGATAGGCCTGGGCATCCACGGGCGCCGAGGTCATGGTAATCGTGGAAGGGATGGTTGCCGGAAGAGGGGGGACCGTCATCCCATCATAACGCCTGAAAGGTTCGAGCTGAAAATGGGTCTTTCGTACGAACTGGTATTCCCTGAGGGTGACGCTCCCCGCAGAGGAGTTGCCGCGGAAATATTCAACCTCCGTTTCCCCGCGCGTGACGCTCCCAAACGCCTTCACCTGCAAATTGTCCTTGCGGATGGTGGTGTCCATCCCCATCCCCTTGGCGTCGGTGTCGTCGTACACGGCGTACTTCGAATTGTTCATTTTGATGTCGATCTGGCCGGCGTTGATCTCGCGGATCACCTCGTCGTCGCGCACGGCCCGGTACTGCATGCGGTAGGTATTGTCGGCCTTGGCGCTGTCGTGGTCTATGTAAATCGAAACGCGCCGGCCGACGCGGCCCTCCACGTGGAGCTGTGTTTCGTGTTCGGGGCTGTAACCGCTTGTGATCACGCGCGAAACGGGCTTGTCCTGGTCGAACTGTTTGTACCGCGATCTGGTAAAACTGGACTTGCCGTAATTGAGGTTGAGTTTCGACGAGCCGTAAGAGTTGATGTCCACCTCGTCGCGCTCCTCGATGTGGAAATCCTCGTAACGGCCGTCCTCCGTGAGGAGGCGGTAACGCGGGGCGATGATGTACTTTTCCCAGTCGCCCTTCCGGTACGTCAGCGGCGCGCTTTCCCGATCCTCATCCGTTTCCGCGGAAGCGTCCCGCTCAACATAGACACGCGAAGCTTCACCCTTCTCGTGCGATCCGATATACTTTAAGAGGGATTCGCGGAACCCGGCGTTCTCATCGAACCCCTGCGAAAGCGCCGCGGTGATCACATAGAGGGAGGCGCCCACGGCGACGACCTTGCAATAGAGAGAAAGCCGCGGGAACATGGGTGTGGTTTCGGTTTATTACCAGTTTTTATCTGAAAGCCGTATCTCCGGGGTCCTCGACGGACGACCGGTACGCACCGGCGCCGCTACCAGATCCTGCTCATATAGGGGTATGGATTGATTGCGACGGTACCGAGGCGTATCTCGTAATGGCAGTGGTTTCCGGTCGCCGAGCCCGTCTGGCCAACGTGGGCGACAACCTGGCCCTTGCGAACGTTTTCGCCGACACCGACAACGATACGCGAGCAGTGCCCGTATATCGTCTCAAAACCGTACTTGTGACGCACCCTCACCATGTAGCCATAACCACCGCCCCAGCCGGTCGAGAGAACAACGCCGGGGGCCGTCACCCGTATCTCCGCGCCGTGGGACGCCGCTATATCAATCCCCGTATGGAAGTCCCTGCCGAAACCAAAGGGCGAGCGCCTCCATCCGAAGAGCGACGTGATGTGTCCCTGCGTCGGAACGATCGACGGGGTATCGTTGATCACCTTGCTCCGCACGTCGACAAAATTCTTCACGGTCTTGATCGTGTTGGTGGTGCAGATAAGGTTTTTCTGAAGCTCCCTGAGCGTCTCGATCTCCTCGGGCAGAAGCGGCTTCATGCTCTTGTCCTCGACCACGGCCTCCAGCGCCCCGATCTCGAGCTTCCATATTTTGTCAACATCGCCGTTTTCTCCGGCGGAAAGCTCGTAAAGCGCCTCGATATCGGGCTTCATCTCCTCCACCAGATCGGCGATGTTGTTCGTAAGCTTCTCGAAACGCAGGAGGCTGGACTTGACGTCCTTGTAGTTCATCATCAGCCGTGCTTCCTCGCGCTTGGAACTCGCGTTTTTAATGACCGCATAGGACGATGTGACAACCACGACCATGAAGAGCAGCACGAAAAACGATATGGTGAACTTGGAAATCTGGAAATTAAAAATCTTTTTTTCGTTATGGGGGATGAACATGACCGTCATCCGCTCGTGTCCCTTTTCGCGGAATCCATCCCACCATTTTCCGTATTTCTTCTTCCAGACATGATAGCTTTCGGAAAAGCGCATCTTAAAGCCGCTCTGGTACTGTCGTATTTTGAACTTCATCATTCCTTTCCGGTAATAAATATCAGGCTTACGGTCAAACGATGCGCTCCCAGCGAAGCGGCGCGAGGCGCGCGATTCTTGAACGGAACGACGGAAAAGAGTATCTGCACAAAAACGAGAATAACGTCTTAATTCCGGCTTCCTCCCGCATTGCAATAATTATCGAGAAGCGGAACCCTAAATGCAACTCTTTTTTCCTCACCCGCCGACCGGAATCCGACCGGGAATAATACTTGCCAGAGCCATGGCACCGCCCGATTGTGTAGCCATAAACGGGAGTGATCCCCAGGAAAGGAGCGGCCAATGTCCGACGACCTGTTCAGCATGCTCGAAAAGCGAATCGACGAGGCCTTCGAAAAATTCGACTCGTACTTTCCCCTGCTTCATTACGCGCTCTATGCCCCCCTTCAGGGAATACTCGGCGAAGCGCGGGGGGGCGTTTCATGCTTCAAGGGCTGTTCGCGCTGCTGTTCCCGCATTGTCGTCGCCAGCCGCGCCGAGGCGCTGGCGCTCATCGACTATCTCTACGCCTTCACGGATTTCGACCGCGATGATCTCAACCGCCGCATCGCCGAACACGCCGCGCTTTTACGGGCCTTTCTGGACGAGCGGAGCGAGGCGGGCGATGAAAACGCCGTCTGGTTCGAGAAAAGCATACCATGCCCCTTTCTCGAAAACGACCTCTGCACGGTGTATGACGGGCGGCCCCTTTCGTGCCGCATCTATCATTCGCTCGAAGACCCCGAACACTGCAGCCGGCCGGTACGTAACGTCGCCGAGCTCCCCCTGCTTGCCGACGCCGAAAAGCTCTTCCGGATACTGGTGCAGAAGATCGCAGGCAAGGTGGACCCCTCGATCGAGGTGAACGGCGTGCTCACCATCATGATGGACGAGTTTATCGCCGGAGGGGCCTTTAAAACAGACGATCCATCGCCTGGGCGATAGTGCCGACCTCTACGACCTCGCCGGCGAAGCCCGCCCGGCGCGCCTCGTCAAGCTCGCCCTTGGGCAGCACGATCCTCTCAAAACCCGAGCGCGCAAACTCCTGGATCCTCCGATGGCACTGCGCCACGTGACGCACCTCGCCCGAAAGGGCGATCTCGCCGATAAATCCGGTGGATGGCGGTATCTCCCTGCTTTTAAGGCTCGAGGCGATCGACATGGCGACGGCGAGGTCCGACGCCGTCTCCGTTATATGAAATCCTCCGGCGACGTTGACGAAAACATCGAAGGTGCCGAGCTTGAGAAGCCCGTGCTTTTCGAGCACCGCCACGAGGAGGATGAGGCGGTTGAGGTCGAAGCCGTCGGCCATCCGGCGCGGGTTCGAGAAGCTGGTGAAGCTTACCAGCGACTGCACCTCGAAGAGGATGATGCGACTGCCCTCGAGCGATGCCGAGACGGCGTTGCCGGGAGAGGATGAAAGATAAGGGTTGAGAAACAGGCTGTTCTTGTCCTTCACCTCGACGAGGCCTTTTTTTTCCATGCGGAAGAGGCCGATCTCGTTCACCGAGCCGTAACGGTTCTTGAAGGCGCGCAGCACCCGGTAGTCCTTCGAAAAATCCCCCTCAAAATACAGTACCGTGTCGACCAGGTGCTCGAGGAGCTTCGGCCCGGCGATGGCCCCGTCCTTGGTGATGTGGCCGATGAGAATGACGGGTATGCCCGTGCGCTTGGCCATGTCGACCAGGCGCGAGCTTGCCTCGCGTATCTGGCTTACGGAACCCGCGTATCCGGGAACATCGGAAAAATAAAGCGTCTGCACCGAGTCGACGACCACGCAGTCGGGCCGTGCGGATTCCGCCGCCGCGATGATCTCCTCCACCGAGGTGACGGTGGAGACCGATATCCTCCCGGTGTCCACCCCCAGCCGCTCGGCGCGGTGCCGTATCTGCGCGGGCGACTCCTCGCCCGAAAAATAAAAGGTCCGGAACGAGTTCGCCACCTGGAGCGCGAGGGTCGACTTGCCGATGCCCGGGTCGCCCCCCACGAGTATCACCGATCCGGGGACGATCCCTCCGCCGGTCACCATGTCGAACTCGGTTATGCCGGTGGCGATGCGGGCAAACCCGTCCTCGCCCACATCCGAAAGCGCTACAACCGGCGCGGCCTCCCGCTTTTCCCCCGCCGCGGGCCGCGCCGTCACGATCGTGTTCCATTCCCCGCAGGAGGAGCAGCGCCCGGCCCATTTGGGCGTGGGGGCGCCGCACGAGGAACAGACGAAGGGACTCGGTTTTCGCGCCATTACTGCTTGGGCCTGAAGAGGAGCTTGGACGGATCCATCTTCAGCGTATAGAAAAGGTCCTTGGCGAGGATCGAAGCGTCGCGGATATTGTTGTACACCTCCTCGTCGGTCAGTAGTTTGCCGAGCGTTCCCCGCCCGTTTTCGAGCCGGAACATAACCTTGTTGAGCTGGCTCGATGTCTCGGAGAGGTTTTTAAGGGTGATGTTGATGTCCTCCTTGTTGGTCTCGGAAATCTGGGCGAGGTTTCTGGTAAGCAGGTTAAGCTGGTCGACCAGTATTTTGCTCTGGACCGAGAGCGTGGCGACGGTTGCGCGGCTCACCGAAACGGTCTGGCGCACGTCGTAACGGTTTTCCTCGACCATCTTGTTGAGGTTTGCGACGAAGGCGTTGGAGTTCTGGAATATCTCGGCCAGTATTTGGCCGCCGCTTTTGTCCTGCATGAACCCCTGGAATGTCAGCATCATCTGGTCGAAGCTGGGCGGGTCGATGCCGTATACCCTGTCCCCGTCTTTCAGATAATCGTCCATATCGCGCGAGGGGGGCACGAAGACGTTGATATATTTCTCACCGATGATCCCTGTGGTGAAGATGGCGAACTGACTGGGTCGGATCAGGCGGAACTTTTTGTCGATCCAGACCGTCACCTCGGTCTTCTCGGACGACTGGCGAATGGCCCCGACCTGGCCGATCCGGATACCGCCGGCGATCTTTACCGGCGCCCCGATACGCAGATCGTTCAAAAATCCATAGTAAACCCTGAGACGGTAACCGCTCTGTGCTATGTTCACTTTGGCGAGTATCCCCACGAGCAGGAGAAAGAGGGTAAAACTCACGGTGATGAGCAGCCCCACCCTGATCTCGTTCGTCATTTTTATCATACGGCCTCCTGACTCCCGGTATTTCGAACGGATCCATCGGCGTCCGCCCACTCTCCGCATACAGGTATATGGATAAAAAATCAACCACTGTACGATAAAAATGGCGAAATGCCGGAAGCTTCTACGATCCATCGCTCGCCGCTTGATTTTTCCTTCCGGACGGGCTATATTGTTCCATTGGCAACGGCGAATGGAAGCGTGATGAGCGAAAAGAAAACCATCGATCTTCATATCGGCGGGATGAGCTGCGTGATGTGTTCCCGCACGGTGGAGAACGCGCTTTCGAAGGTTGACGGGGTCAGCGGCGTTTCGGTCAACCACGCCACCGGTGTCGCCCGCGTGAGCGCCGCAGACGTCGCACAACTGGGCCTCATGGCCGCGGCGATCCGGGAATCCGGGTACGAGTTCCTCGGCACGGACTCCGGGGGGGACCGGCAACGCGGAGAGGAATGGCGCGAGCGGGACCTCTCCGCCAAGCGGACGCGCTTCATCATCGGGCTTGTTTCGGGTTTTATCCTGATGGGAATGATGTATGTGCCCGCACTGCACGCGCTTCCGATTTCATGGATCATGCTCGTTGTCGCCACCCCGCTCTTCGTCTACGTGAGCGCCCCCATTTTTTCCGCGGCCGCTCGCGCGCTGCGAAACCGGAACCTGACCATGGACGTCATGTACTCCATGGGAATCGGCGCGGCCTATGGCGCAAGCCTCCTCGGCACCTTCAGGGTGCTGCCGCACGACTTCATGTTCTACGAAACGGCGCTTATGCTCGCCGGCTTCCTCATGCTGGGACGCTATCTCGAGGGGCGCGCGCGCGGCCGGACATCGGACACCATAAAAAAGCTCATGGCCCTCAATCCCGATACCGCCATCGTGGTCCGCGACGGACTCGAAACCGAGGTGCCGCTCGACACGATCGTCCCGAATGACACACTTCTTGTGCGCCCCGGCGAGCGCGTGCCGGTGGATGGCGAGGTGCTCTCGGGCGAGAGCTCCGTTGACGAATCCATGCTAACGGGCGAATCCATTCCCGTTTTCCGCAAACAGGGCGACCCGGTTACCGGAGGCACGGTCAACCTGAACAGCGTACTGCGCATAAAGGCGGCGAGGACCGGCGGCGACACCGTCGTTGCCGGCATCATCCGCCTCGTAAAGGAGGCGCAGGGTTCACACCCGCCCGTTCAGCGCATCGCCGACGTCGTCGTCGGATGGTTCATCCCCGTCATCCTCACCATCGCGGTGATTTCCTTCGCTGGCTGGTATTTCATCGCGGGCGAATCGCTCCTCTTCGCCTTCACCACGCTGGTCTCGATCCTGGTTATCGCCTGCCCCTGCGCGCTCGGGCTTGCGACCCCCACGGCCGTCACCGTGGGCATCGGCAGAGGGGCCGAACTCGGCATCCTCATACGCGACGGCGAGGCGCTCGAGACCGCCTCGCGCGTCAACACCGTCCTCCTCGACAAAACCGGAACCATCACGCGCGGCCGGCCGGCCGTAACCGACCTGGTTCCGTTCGACGTGGATGAGATCGAACTGCTCGAAATTCTCTCGGGCGTCGAAAAGGACTCGCTCCATCCCCTCGCCGCCGCAATCGTCGCCGAGGCGCACCGGCGCGGGATCGCGGCTCGCGATGTCGGCTCTTTCGATACGCACGCCGGCAGGGGGGTAAGCGGCCTTCTCTCGGGCGCACCGGTCCTGGCCGGAAGCGGGGACTTCCTCATCGAAAAGGGCATCGCCATCGGCGCTGAGGCATACGCGGGCATCAAAAAACTTGAAGGAGCCGGCAGAACCGTTGTCGTCTGCGCCTTCGACGGGCGCGTTATCGGCATCGCCGGAATCTCCGATTCCCCGCGCGAAGACGCGTCGGCCGCCATAGACGAGCTTCGCCGCATGGGAATACAGGTCGCCATGATCACCGGAGACAACCGTCGCACCGCCGAAGCGGTGGCCCGCGAGGTGGGTATTGACGATGTTATCGCCGGAGTGCTTCCGGAGCGCAAGGCGGAAGAGGTCCGGCGCCTTCAGGAGGACGGACGCTCGGTCGCCTTCGCGGGAGACGGCATCAACGATGCCCCGGCCCTCGCCGCCGCCGATGTCGGTATCGCGCTCGGAGGCGGCACCGACATTGCCGTGGAAAGCGGACGAATCGTACTCATGAGGGAGCGCCTGCTCGACGTGCCCGCCGCTCTCCAGCTAAGCCGCGCCGTGATGACGCGCATCAGGCGGAACATCTTTTGGGCCTTCGCCTATAACATACTCCTGGTGCCTGTCGCGGCCGGGCTTCTTCATCCCGTTTACGGCATCACGTTCAAGCCGGAACTCGCCGGACTCGCCATGGCCGCAAGCTCCGTCACCGTGGTGGGCTTCTCACTCCTCCTGAAGCGCTTTACGCCCGGGGCATACAGGTCCGGAAAAAACTCTTGACACAATACATGAACGGTATTCATTAAATAAATAGTGCCCATTTAGTAAAATGCCTCATCCGTAGTATTCCCGTTCACACACCGCGGCATGAACGGCACGGCGTGGGGCGTTTACCCTGTGGAGGTTGTCATTATGAAGCTCTATGAATTTATTAAATCGTACGAGATGTTCGAGGAGGCGAAAAAATACGTTCCCAACGGCATCTATGGCCCCAGAAGCCCGATGTTCCTCACCTTCGGTTCATATCCGGCGTTCGTTAAACACGGCGAGGGATGTCGCATCTGGGACGTCGACGGCAATGAATATATCGACTACATGTGCTCGTTCGGAACGAACCTTCTCGGGCTCAAGCACCCTAAAATCGACGCGGCCGCCCGCAAACAGCAGGAGAACGCCGATTGCTTCACGCTGCCCTCGGACCTCTGGCTTCCACTGGCGAAGAAGATGGTGGATACCATTGAGGGGGCCGACTGGTGCGTTTTCGGCAAGAACGGTTCGGATGTAACCTCGTACGCGATCACCGTCGCGCGCGTACACACCGGGAAAACGGTCATCCTCATCGCGAAGGGCTCCTACCACGGCTCGCACTTCTGGTGTCAGCCACATGGGGAAGGCGTCCCGGCCGAGTGGAAGACCCACCTGGCCTATTTCGAATACAACGACGTCGCCGATTTCAAGCGCGTCGTCAACGAGAACAAGGGGAAGGTCGCGGCCGTCATCCTCACACCGCACCGCCACGACGCCCTTCGCGACCAGGACCTCCCCGCGAAAGAATTCGTCGACGCCGTCAATGCGACCGCGAAGAGCGAGGGCTTCGACATCATCATCGACGACATCCGCTGCGGATTCCGCCTCAACCTGGCGGGAAGCGCGAAGCATTACGGATTCAACGCCGATCTGCAAACTTTCGGCAAGGCAATGGCCAACGGCTATCCGATAGCGGTGGCGTCCGGGCGTTTCGAGCTCAAGCCCTCCGCCGAGAAGGTCTTCTTTTCCGGCACACATTTCTTCTCGGGGGTCCCGTTTGCCGCGGCCATCGCCACTATAGACGAGATCAAGTCGAGCGGCGCCATTGAGAGGATCGACACCATGGGCAAAAAGCTCATGAAGGGCCTGGAAGAGGCGGCCGCGGCCGCAGGCGTCAAAGTAGCCCTTTCGGGTCCTCCTGCCATGCCCTATATGACCTTTGAAAACGACGCGACCTTCGAGACCAACCGATACTTTTGCGGGGAGGCGGCCAGAAGGGGGATATTCTTCCATCCGCATCACAACTGGTTCGTCTGCGCGGCCATAACCGATACGGACATCAAAAAGACCATCGACGTGGCCGCCGAATGCCTCGCGCTGGTGAAAAAAAAGATAGGGGGCTGACGATGAACTGGAACCACCTCGGAATAAAGACGGCCGATCTCTCAAAATCGCTCGGGTTTTACTGCGATATGCTCGGCCTTCGGATCGTAGATGAAGTTGACATCCTCGGCAAGAAATTCTACTTTGTCGGCAACGACGACTTCAGCATTGAGATCGAGCCGGGCAATCCCGGCGATGTCCAGGCCAATGCGAGCGTCCAGACCGGATTGTACCACTTCAGCCTCACGGTGGACGACATCAAGGGGCTTGTGGCCATGCTGAGGGAACGGGGCGTAACCGTCGCCTTCGATCCGCTCCAGCCAAGGCCCGATCGCTGGACATCGTTCATCCAGGGGCCGGACGGTGAGTTCATACAGCTGATAGAATATGTGAATAAATAAAGAACACGGCCAACGGCCGAGGGCCGAGGGCCGTTAAGGTTTTTCCATCATGGGAATTAAAGAAAGAAAAATCCGCGAAAAAGAGGAGCGGCGGATCGCGATCCTCGACGCCGCGCGCACACTGCTTTTCCGGGAAGGAATCGCGTCCACCTCGGTGCACCAGATAGCGAAACTCACCGAGCTCTCGGTCGGCACGATCTACCTGTATTTTTCCAGCAAAGAGGAGATATTCGCCACACTGCAGGAGGAGGGGCTGGACATTCTGTACGCGAAGGTGGAAGAGGCCGGGAAAAACGGCGACCGCGCGGCCGAAAGACTCGCCAGGATGGCGCAGGCATATCTCGACTTCTCGCGCGAACACAAAAAGTATTTCGACATCTTCAATTATTTCATCTCGTCGCCCGACGTTATCTTTCCCCCGAATTTGAAAAACAGGATCGACAGGCACGGCAACATGATTCTCGTGATGGTGGAAGATGCGATAAAACAGGGCATCGCCGACGGCGATTTCGCGGAGGTGAATGTCAAGAACTCGGCGCTCTATTTCTGGGGCTCACTTCACGGACTGATACAGCTCAGGAAGCTCAAGAACACCATGTACCGCCACGAAAACTTCGAGGAACTGTATCGCTATGCGGCCGACCACTTCATACGGGGGCTTGCGCCCTTTCCCGTGGCGCCGAAGGGCACGACGTCGAAAAAAACCGTCGCAGTTCGTCCGCACTGAGGGATCACTTCCCAAGGATCATCCGCAGGGAGATCAGAAACAGTATGACTCCGAATGCCTTTCTGAGAATACCGGCATCGATATTCACGACTGTCTTCGCCCCGACAACACCGCCCAGGATGAACCCACCCGCGATAAACGCCGCGACCGGTATGTTGACATGGCCGTTCTTGTAATACACGTACGCCGCCAGCAGGCCGATCGGCGGCACCATGGCGGCGAGCGATGTCCCCTGGGCCATGTGCTGGTCGAAATGAAGAATGAAGGCCAGCGCCGGGATTATGATAAGTCCTCCCCCGATACCCATAAGGCCGCCGGCAATCCCCGCCAGAATACCTATACAAACGGCCAACACGTATGTCATCACACTGTCACTCCTCCTCTTCCTGGAACAGTCCGCCCTGGGCCGCGTCGCCGCATGCGCCTGTGTATTTTTTCCCCAGGTGTTCGTACGCGCCCCGAGTGGCGACCCTGCCCCTGGGCGTACGGTTCAGGAGGCCGCTCTGCACCAGGAAGGGCTCGTAAAAGTCCTCCAGCGTATCGATTTCCTCTCCAACGGAAATCGCGATTGTTTTGACTCCCACCGGGCCGCCGTCGTACTTGTCAATGATGACCGAGAGGATTTTCCGATCCATGTCGTCAAGACCCAGCACGTCGATGTCGAGCCTGTCGAGCGCGAACCTGGTTATCCCGAGGTCGATCGTGTCCCGCGTCTCGACGACGGCAAAGTCCGCCACGCGCTTTAGAAGGCGGTTTACGATGCGCGGCGTGCGTCGCGAGCGCTTCGCCAGTTCCGCGGCGGCGTCATCCCGGATGGGACAGCCGAGGATGCGGGCCGAACGGTCGGCGATCTTTTCAAGATCTTCGATTTCGTAGTAATTGAGCCGCAGCGGGATACCGAAGCGGTCGCGCAGCGCCGAGGTGAGAAGACCCGTTCGGGTCGTCGCGCCCACCAGCGTGAACGGCGCCAGGTTGATCTTGATGGTCTTCGCGCCCACGCCCTGCCCGATAATGATATCGAGCGAGCGGTCCTCCATCGCGGGATAGAGTATCTCCTCTATTGCGGGCGAAAGTCGGTGTATCTCGTCGAGGAAGAGGACGTCGTTCTCCTCGAGTCCCGTGAGGATGGACGCGAGGTCGCCCGCCTTGTCGATGACCGGAGCGGAGGTAGCGCGCAGGCTGACTCCCAGTTCCTTCGCTATTATAAATGCGAGCGTGGTCTTCCCCAGTCCCGGCGGCCCCGCGAGGAGCACATGGTCGAGCGGGGTTTTACGCATACGGGCCGACTGTATGAAAACGCGGAGGTTGTCGACGATTTTCCGCTGGCCCACGAACTCACCGAGGCTTGACGGGCGCAGGGACCGCTCTTCCTTGTCCTCGGAGAGCCTGTCCGCATTCACGAGACGTGAAAGGTTTTCCATATTGGCGCTATTTCTTGGCGGTTTCGTACTTCTTGATCGTCCTCAGCACGGTGTCGGCGGTCTTCTGGGCGAGGAGCTCATCGCGTATTACGTCGTTGTTCATGATGCGGGCTATATTGGCGAGCGTCTTGATGTGCTGGGTCAGCTTGTTCTTGGGGACGAGCAACAGTATCGCGATCTTCACCGGCTGGTTGTCGATGGCGTCGAAATCGATGCCGTGCTCGCAGAGCGCGAGGACGATGATGATGTCCTCCACCCGCGCCGAGGTGCAGTGCGGTATCGCCACTCCCTTGCCGATCCCGGTACTCATGGACTTTTCGCGCTCTACCAGGGCCTTTTTTACGATCTCGCTGTCTTCTTCCCTGACGTCCTTGTTCCTGACCGCGAAGTCGAGCATCTCCTGGATCAGATCCCAGCGCGTCTTCGACCGCGAGCCGATGATGATGTTGCTCTTCTTGAGATATTCAGATAGGATCATGGGTTGCTGTTGTAGCCCGTACGAGTTTCGTGTGCCGATCGTCGCGGCTTTCCGTTTTTTCCGGAAGCGTCACCTGTAACGCTCACCGGACGGTGTCGGAATTTTCAGGGTAAAGTAAATGGGAGCCGCGATTTTTAGTCAAGATATATATTTTCGTCATAATGACGGCCCGGCAAGATTCTTACTTCTTTAGCTGCTGAACGTACAATCCCCGCACGCCGTGAAAAAACTCGAGATACTCCCGCGACCGGTAATCGGGATATGTCCAGTCCCACGGCTCGTAGTGCCGGGCCACGAACCTGTATTCATTTTCAAGATAGACCCCTTCGCGAAGATAGGCCCGGTGGAAATACTCCTTGCACGAGGCGAGAAAGACGTTCGACAGGGTGAGATATCCCGGATCGATGTTGATGATTCGCTTATCCCGCCCCGAAAGTTTTTTTTCCATCCGGTTGCTGAAAAGTTTGATCTCCACGATGTCCTCGCGTCGGATGAGCTTTCTAAACGAAAGAAACACCCTGAAAAGATCCCGCCCCATGCCGCCGTAGTATTCGGTGTGCGTAAAGGGAATCTTCGCCGTCTTGAAATCTATTTCGCCGTATTTTTTCACCAGCGCCGCCTCGGCCGACTGCGCGAGCTCGCCCGAGGAGGTGATGATACCGGCGAACAGTTTCGCCCTGTGCGGTATTACCGGCTCGGCCATGGTTGCACGCCCTTCGATAAAAGAAATTCCCTGAAATCCCGCGGCACCGGCGCTTTAATCATGAGATCCTTTTGTAGCATGGGATGATAGAACCGGAGCGAACGGGAATGAAGCGCCGAGCGCGGCATCTCGAGCAGGGCCAGGAGCTCATCGGTCAGCCCCTCCTCCACAAAACGGCCGAAGAGCCGGTCGTCCCGGCCGTACAGCTTGTCCCCGACGATCGGATGACCCGCGTACAGCAGATGCACGCGAATCTGGTGAAGCCTGCCCGTCTCGGGAAACGCCCGCACCAGCGTGTAATTCCCGAAGGAGAAGAGTGTCCTGAAACGAGTGCTCGCCCTCTCGGCTGCGCCCGGGGAGGCGATGCGCTTTTTTTTAATCGCCGCCGCGGGGTCGTCGCCTATCGGAACATCAATTTCGAATTCCAACTCGGCCGGTCTTCCGTGAACAATCGCGATATAGCTCTTCGTCACGTTCCCGAACGCCCGCTGTATCTTCGAGGCGACCTCGCGACGCTTCGCGAGCAGAATCACCCCCGACGTCTCGCGGTCGAGCCGGTGGGCCGGCAAATACGTTCCGCCGTGCCGCTCCTCAAGTATGCGCACCAGGGTGTTGTTAAAATACCTTCCCGCCGGGTGCACGGGAAGGTTCCCCGGCTTGTCGACGCATACCAGGTGCTCGTCCTCGTAAAGCACCGTTATGCGGTCGTCCACTTCGGGCTCGGCGTATCCTCTGCCATCGAAGCGTACGATATCGCCGCCGCGTACGCGGGTATTCGGGAATTCGACCCTGGCGGCGTTCAGGAATACGCTTCCCCGCTCTATCTCCCTGCGCCATGCCGACCGGCTGAGGTAGGTGAATCGCCTGGCGAGGTAGACATCGATCCTCTCCCGTTCATGTTCTCGAGGTACCGCCGTTTCGTTGATTCGCTCTTCCATTGGCGTTGATCGTCACCGTCACCGCGCAGTATCGCCGCCATGGCCGCTTCCGCGCAATATATTTTTTGGATTAAACCTTGCCCCCGGCACCGGCCCGTGCTAACATGCTGGGATACAATCGCCAAGGGGGAAACCAATGTACGCCATCATAGCGGCGGGCGCTCTCGCCGTCCTCGTTCTCTGGATCATCATTACCTACAACCGCTTCGTCGCACTTCGCAACATGCTCCGTGAGGCATGGAGCGGTATCGACGTTCAGCTCAAACGTCGCTATGACCTCATCCCCAACCTGGTCGAGACGGTGAAAGGCTATGCCTCCCACGAGAAAAAGCTCATGGAAGAAGTCGCCGCCCTTCGAAGCCGATGCATGGGCGCGGAGGGACCGGACGCAAAGGTCGACGCGGAAAACGCACTTTCGCTCGGGCTCCGGAAGCTCCTCGCCGTCGCCGAGGCCTATCCGCAGCTTCGCGCAAGTGAAAATTTCAGCGGCCTTCAAAACTCTCTCTCGGAAATAGAGGACCATTTGCAGCTGGCACGCCGCTATTACAACGGCGCCGCCCGCGACTTCAACATCCTGCTCGAGTCTTTCCCCAGTTCGCTCGTCGGGAAAAAGTTCGCCTTCCAGCCGGCGGCTTTCTTCGAAATCGAATCGGCGGTCGAGCGGCAGGCGCCACAGGTCAAGTTCTGAAGCGGGGACACCGGTTATTAGAGGAAAAGTATTATTGATTCTCTTCCTTGCCGCCGTGGTAACGCTTGCCGGCGCAGCCGCCCGCGGCCAGGGCCACGAGCGAATCCTGCGTTTCGACAGCACCATCGTGGTGCGCGAGGACGGCAGCCTCAGGGTGACAGAGATCATCACCGTCCGCAGCGCGGGTGAGCGCATCAAGCGCGGCATCTACCGCGACTTCCCGACCATATACAGGGGGGAATACGGCTTCAACAAGGCCGTACCATTCGATATCATCGAGGTGCGGAGGGACGGAAGTCCCGAGCCTTTCCACATCCAGAGCGTCGATCGCGGAAAGCGTGTCTATATCGGCGGCGAAAACGTTTACCTGACGCCGAATATTTACACCTACTCCCTGACATATTCGACCGATTTTCAGCTCGGTTTTTTCGACGAGTTTACCGAGCTGTACTGGAATGTTACCGGAAACCAATGGGAATTCATAATCGATTCGACGACTGCCGAGGTTATCCTGCCCCATGGCGCCCGGGGGCGGGTCATCTCCCACGAGGCCTATACGGGCATGGAGGGCGAAAAGGGCCGGAGCTATTCCTCAGCGATCAATGCATCCGGCGCGGTCTACTTCTCTTCTTCGAAAATATTGGCTCCCCGCGAGGGGCTCACCATCGCGGTCCGCTGGCCGGCGGACCTGATTGCGCCTCCGGATCTACGACACGATCGCGAGCGCTTCCTTCGTGACAACATGGGGGCGGTCACGGGCATGGTGGGATTCCTACTTGTTCTTTTATATTATCTGACAGCCTGGGTGATCGCAGGGCGCAATCCACGCAAGGGGGTCGTCATACCGCTCTACGAAGCGCCCGACCGGCTCTCCCCCGCCGCCCTGCGGTTCATATCGTGCATGGGCTACGATGACCGCGCCTTTGCCGCTGCCATCGTGGGGATGGCGGTCAGGGGCCATTGCACAATCAGCGACGACGATGGCGAATACACCCTCCGAAAAACCGACAAGGACGGCTTTGACCTGGCCCCGGAGGAAAAGAAGATACTCGAAAAACTGTTCGGGAAGAATAAAAGCATCACCCTGGAAACCGCTAATCACGCCCGCATCTCCGGCGCCATCAAGGCGGCGCAACGGGCGCTTTCACTCAACTATGAAAAACAGTATTTCCTTAAAAATGTGGGATATTTCGTACCGGGGCTTTTCCTCTCCGCCACCGCCATCATCATCTCACTCATCTTTGGCTTCCTCGAATCTTCGGAGACGTTCGTACTGATCTGGCTCGCTTTCTGGAGCATCGGAGTTGTGTTTCTCCTCTGGAAGGCGGCGACCGCCTGGCGCGGGGCAATGCGAATGAGGGTGGGCATCAAAAAGATCTTCGCCTCGGGCGGGGCCGTATTCCTGACGCTCTTCGCGCTGCCGTTTGTAGGCGCCGAGATCGTTGTTCTTGTGGTGTATCTGCAATCGGGGAGCCCGTGGATTTTGCTCACAACGATCTGCCTGTCCCTTGTCAACTTCCTGTTTTATCATCTCCTGAAGGCCCCCACCCGGACCGGGCGCGGCCTCATGGATAAAATCGAGGGATTCAGACTGTTCCTGAACGTTGCCGAGCGCGACCGCCTCAACGCGGCAACGCCGCCCGAGAAAACGCCGGAGACATTCGAACGATTCCTTCCGTACGCAATCGCCCTCGGCGTTGAAAACCGATGGGCGGAATATTTTTCAGGCGTACTCGCGGCATCGGCCGCGGCCGGAGCCTACTCGCCCTCCTGGTACGGCGGGGCGTCCCTTGCACGCATTGGTGCCGGGGAATTCGCCTCGTCGCTGGGAAACTCCTTCAGCAGCGCCATCTCGTCTTCCTCTACCGCGCCGGGCTCGAGCTCCGGCGGAGGAGGCGGCGGTTCTTCCGGTGGAGGAGGAGGCGGAGGTGGGGGAGGGGGCTGGTAAGCCCCCGGCCCTCAACTGTTTTTCCGTTCAGGCGGCCTTACCAGCGCCAGGATCACAACGGCCATGGCCACCATACCGGCGGCGACCGCGAAGGGCGCCAGATACGTTCCGCTGGCGTCCTTCAGCCATCCGCCCACCCAGGGACCGGCAAAACCCGCGAAACCCCAGGCCGTAAACAGAAGTCCGTAATTGGAGCCCTGCGCCGTTGGCCCGAAATACTGCAGACAGGTGGCCGGAAACAGCGTAAACATCGAACCGTAATTCCAGCCGATAAGCGCCGCCACCGCCCACAGGGCCCAGTACATTCCCCCCGAAGGGAAGAGCAGCAGCATCGCGACCGCCTGCAGGGCAAAGACGATGGTAAAGCTGATCCTCGTTCCGACTTTATCCGCCACCTGCCCTATCAGCACACGGGAAGCCGCGTTCATGACGGCCAGCCAGCTTGCGGCTCCGGCGGCTGTCATGGGGGCGAGGCCGCTGTCGATCCCGTGGCCCGCGATATGCCCGATAACCATGAGGCCCGCGAATGAACCGCCGAAATACGCCAGATACATCAACCAGAACTGCACAGTGTGGTACGTTTCCCTGTGGGTGAAGTCGCGGTAGGCGGCGGATCCCGCTCCCGCCTTCTCAACAGGGGTCCAGCCGACGGGCTTCCATCCTGCCGGGGGATTTTTCAGGCAGAGCGAGGCTATGGCCGCCATAACGAACATAACGATACCCGCGTAAATGAAGACGTAACGCCATCCGATATTCTGGATGATATAGGTCGCAAGCGGCGCCATGATGAAGGAGCCGAGTCCGAGCCCCACCACCGAGAAGCCCGTAGCCAGAGCCCGCCGGTCGGGCCACCATTTCGGCGCCGTTGCGATCGGTGGGAGATAGATCAGCCCGCCGCCGAAACCCGCTATCACCCCGTAGGTGATGTACAGGTGCCATTTCTCCGTGATGAATCCGGAGATCGTAAAGCCGATTCCGAGGATAACTGCGCCGACAAGCACCACGATCCGCGGACCGAACCTGTCCGACAGCTTCCCGGCCGGGAAGGTCATAAGCCCGAATATAAGGCAGGCTATGGCGAACGCAAGGGCGATGTCGGCCCTGCTCCATCCGAACTCGGCGTTGAGGGGGCGGATGAAAACGCTCCACGCGTACAACAGCGCCCCGCAGGTGGTGCTCCCGAGCACTCCGCCGATAAGTGGGACCGCCCGGGGGAATGTGTGTGGCACGGTCTTCGATTCTCTCATGTGTATCTCCAAGGATTAAAATTGACGCAAACGATCAGCGGCACAACCGGAAACGAAAGCGGCCCACCCCTGCGCCCGCGGAGATGAAATCAGGCGCATCCGGGACCTTTTAAAGCCATTGCACAGAACACCAAGAATATTGTAATACAAAACCGATATGAATTCGCATGGAGGGCGTCATTTGTCAAGCATTGTTTGACCTGATAAACCGGGGCGGCGGGCACACCGGACGTCATGCACCCGCCGAAAGACGAACGCCGCTTAAAGCGACGTTTAGTGAACGGATAAACCTATTCCCCGACGCCGGTAGCGAATCCCTTCGTGGCGGGTCCTGTCGAGGCGGAGGTGCCGGCTATCTTTGCGAGGTACGCGGAACCCAGCCGTTCGAGGTGGTCATTGACATTGTCGAAATAATTGAGGTGCTTCTGCTCCTGGTCGATGATCGTTTCGAAAATCTTGGCCGTAATACTGTCGCCATTCTCCGTGCATACGCTTAAAAACCGGTTGTAAGCCTCGATTGCATCCTCCTCGGCCTTCGAGTCGGACGGGTAAATCTTTTCCACGGGCTGGCCCTTCTCAACCTTGCCCGCCATCTCGCTCGTGGGTTCACCACCGAGCTCCTTGATGCGCTCGGCGAACTCCTCCGCGTGGCGCATTTCGTCGATCGCGATCAGCTTGATGTTCTTCGCCAGCTCGCCGTAATCCATGTTGTCGAGATTGTAGTGCTGGTTCATGTACTGGCATATCGCCTGGAGCTCCATCGACCTGGCCTGGTTCAATACGTCGACTACCTTTTTTTTCCGTTCCTCACGTGACGCCTGCGCCATGGACAACCTCCTTATACCCAAATTTTACTTGTTACGAACAGCGAACACATCCACATCCCGCCATCGTCGGAGAATAAATCCTCACACTCAGATCGCATGATAATGACACCTGTTCCGGTCGAAACGACTTTAGACGATCACTTCCCGCATTTTCCGCAAACTCCGAAAAACTCTATCCTGTGGTGCCGCACCTCTAAGCGTCCCGCCCGGGCCGCCTTCCGGTTCAATAAATCGTCGAAGGGCATCTCAATATCCGAAATCGCCCCGCATCTCTCACAGAGAAAGTGGTAGTGTTTCGCCATATTGGCGTCGAATCTATCAAAGGTGCTCCCGAAATCGATTTTCCTGACGAACCCCTGGTCGATCAGAATACCGAGGTTGCGATACACGGTGCCCATGCTCAGGTTTTTGAAATCCTTTTTCAGCCTCTCGTATATCCAGTCAGCCGACGGATGCGATTGGGTACCCTGCAGCAATTCAAGTATTTTCTCGCGCTGTCTGCTTTTTTTATACCGCGTCTCCATCGGTTCCCTGGCCATAAAATGAATCGCCCTAAACACAGTATCCTTCCGACAGCGCGACCGCCCGGGTTACGGCAAAAACCCCGTCCCGGCATGTCGAATCCCGCATCCTAACCCAATATCCATCATATTCGGAATGATTATCAATATAATTCCCGGACCTTTAAAGTCAATAAAAAAACGGATGTAATTAATTTCTCTATGGTATAGTAGGCTTATTGTTGTTCGCGGGTACACCGGCTTAACTCCGCCACACCCGGAGGCCGTAGACGGCACCGGCCGGTTACAGAACCATGATTATTTCGCACCGCACACCCGCGCCGCCGGGTTCATTTACGCGGCGAACATGGAGATGGCACAGGGAGAACATCATGCGACTTACGATTCTCGGTAACGGCGGCGGCATCAGCGACGGCCTCCCCTATAACGCGTTTTTGGTCGACGACCGGCTGCTCGCCGAAACGCCGCCCGACATCATGTCGAGCCTCTTCAGGGAGCGGATAAAACTCGGCTCTATCCGGAACATCTTCATCTCCCATTTTCATGCCGACCACTGCTTCGGGTTCCCTTTTTTCGCCCTGCGCCTTTTTTATGACGGCACGGATGACGTGATGACGACCTTCGGCCCGGGCGGACTCAAGGCGCGGATGCTGGAACTGTGCACGCTCGCCTTCGGCCCGGGCCATCCCCTGCGCGAATGGCTGGGAGGCGCGATGCGATTCATCGAAACCGGCCCCGACAGCGAACTCGACCTCGGGGACGGGCTCTCGATCAGGACCATCCCGATGGCGCACCCCGTCGAGACCCTCGGCTTCACCCTGAAAAGATTCCAG
The DNA here is from genome assembly GCA_035477215.1 of Spirochaetota bacterium. Taxonomy (NCBI): domain Bacteria; kingdom Pseudomonadati; phylum Spirochaetota; species Spirochaetota bacterium. The sequence goes on from DATIKU010000053.1 coordinate 202,258, forward strand.
ACGCCGCTTTTCACCTACATGCCCGACACGCTGTGGAGCGAGGACCTCCTTCCGCATATCCAGGACGGCGGGAAAGCCGTCCTGATCGACCTCAACGGCGAGCCCGGCGAGGCGCACAAGGTGCACCTGTCGGAGGCGGACCTCGCGGAAAAAGCACTCCCGCGATGCGGCGATGATGTCGTCTTTTACGGTACACACCTGAAACAAAATAAAAAGACCGGGCCTGGGAGGATACGCTACGTGCGACCGGGCGACAGGATCGAAATAACGGACTAAAAGGCGAACGCGCCTGAGGCATTCGTCCGGCGCGGACCGGACAGGAGGACCATGGACACCAACGTGGGCTGGACATACGACGAGATGAAACAGGTCGGCACCGACTACGATAGCCTCGAAAGGGTGCGCGAATATGACGAGCGGATGTGCGCGCTTCGCGATGTCAGCGCCGAGGCGAACGCCATCCTCGACGATCTCGACCTGAAAAACAGTGACGTGCTGGTGGAGTTCGGCGCGGGCACCGGCGAGTTCGCCATCGAGGCCTCGCGCCGCTGCCGCAGGGTCTATGCGCTGGATGTCTCGAGGACGATGCTCGATTACGCGCGCGGGAAGGCGGAACGCCGCGGAGCGGGCGATATCTCCTTTGTTCATTCGGGCTTCCTCGGCTACACCCACGACGATACGCCGCCCGCGGCCGTCGTCTCCCAGCTCGCCCTTCACCACCTCCCCGATTTCTGGAAGCTCGTGGCGCTTTCCCGCGTACACGATCTTCTCGCCCCGGGGGGCAGGTTTTTCATGTGCGATGTCGTCTTTGCCGTACAACCCGGGAAGGCCGCGGCCTCGATCGGGCGGACTGTCGAGCGTATGCGCGAATCCGCCGGCGAGGAGGCGGCGCTCGACTACGAGCGTCACGTGCGCGAGGAGTATTCGACCTACGACTGGATAATGGAGGAAATGCTCTACAGGGCCGGCTTCCATATTGAACGCGCGGACTACGGCGATTTCTTCATCGCCACGTACCTCTGCTTAAAACCCGCCGCACGCGCGCGCTGAGGCCGGGGCGGCGCATCTCGTCCGCCCTCATCCCCAAAAATTGCTTGCCCGCATGCCCCTATGCGGCGAATAGTACCCTACCCCTATGAAACCGGTAACGACCATGACACAGCGCGACCCACTCGATGACCTCAACTCCGGCCAGCGCGAGGCGGTCACCCACACCGAGGGCCCGCTCCTTATCCTCGCCGGGGCCGGTTCCGGCAAAACGCGCGTTATAACCTACCGCATCGCCCATCTCATCAGGGCGAAACGCGTCCCGCCGTTCGAGATATTCGCCGTCACCTTCACCAACAAGGCCGCCGAAGAGATGAAGCGCCGCGTCATCGATCTCATCGGGCCCATCGGCGAGAACGTGTTCGTACGGACCTTTCATTCGGCCGCGGTGTACATCCTGCGCCGCTACGGCGACCGCATAGGCGTGCCGCGCGCCTTCACGATCTACGACGCGAAGGACCAGGAGACCCTCGTCAAGGACATACTCATGGGGATGAGGCTTGATCCGAAAAAAATAAAGCCTTCCGCGCTCGCCTCGAAGATCTCCGAGATCAAGGACCGCTCCGAGATGATCGACGGCGCAGATCTTACGCATCTCATGCCGAAATATCCGGGGCTCAGTTTCCCCGACCTGTACCGGGAATACCAGGAGCGCCTCGCCCGCTCGGGCGCGCTCGACTTCAACGACCTGCTCATAAAAACCGTCGTGCTGATGCGCAGGAGCCCCGAAGCGCTCGCCGAGCTGCAGCGGCGCTGGCGCTACTTCATGATCGATGAGTACCAGGACACCAACCACGCGCAGTACCTCATCTGCAAATACCTCTCGTCCGCCACGCGGAACCTCTGTGTGGTCGGCGACGACGACCAGTCCATCTACTCCTGGCGCGGCGCCGATATCCGCAACATCCTCGATTTCGAGCGCGATTTCGACGAAACGAAGGTCGTAAAGCTCGAGGAGAACTATCGTTCCACCGTGCCGATACTCGACGCTGCATGGCGCGTCATCCGCAACAACGTCAACCGCAAGGAGAAACGCCTGCGCGCCGTCCGCGGCGACGGCGAACCGGTCACCTGGTGCCGGGCCAACAACGAATACGGCGAGGCGGAGTACGCCGTAAGCACGATACTCTCCCTCAAGAAACTGGAGGCGCTTCGCAACCGCGACTTCGCGGTGTTTTACCGCACCAACGCCCAGTCACGCGTATTCGAAGAGATGCTCCGCAGGGAGAACATGCCCTACCGCGTGCTCGGGGGACTGAAATTTTATGACCGTAAAGAGGTCAAAGACATACTGGCCTACCTCAGGCTCATCGCGAACCCCTCCGACGGCGTATCGCTCATGCGCGTCATCAACGTTCCGGCGCGCGGCATAGGAGCGGCGACCGTTGAGCGGCTTCGCGACACCGCCTATACCGAAAACATCTCCGAATGGGAGGTCATAGCGGGGGGAATCGCCATCAAGGGGAAGGTTCCCGCGGGCATTGTTTCATTTAGAAGGCTGATCGAAAGCGGTATGGCCTCCGCCGCGGGGGTGCCCGAAACAATCAAACTCTCGGCCATGGTGCGCGGCCTGGTCGTGGCAACCTCCTACTGTGAAGCGCTCGAGGAAGAGAACTCGATCGAGAGCCGCTCCAGGCTCGAGAACATCGAGGAATTCATCAACAGCGTCTACGAGTACGAAGCGCGCAACCCCGACGCCACGCTTGACCGTTTTTTACAGGAGATTTCATTGCTCACCTCGGAGGAATCGCCCGATGCCGATGGCCCCGACCCGGCGAACTCGATCACGCTCATGACGGTGCACAACGCCAAGGGACTCGAGTTTCCCGTCGTCTTCCTCACGGGGATGGAAGAAGGCATTTTCCCTCATTTCAACTCCAGCGACACCGACGCCGGCATCGAGGAAGAGCGCCGGCTGTGTTACGTGGGCATAACGCGGGCCATGGACCGCGTATTCCTCACCAGCGCCGAGATGCGCCGAAGCTACAGCGGCCTTTCCTACAAAGAGCCCTCGCGCTTCATCGCCGAGATACCGGCGGAAACCCTTGACATGCGCCAGTACGGCGAGGGCGGCTACAGCGCGCCGGTGCGCGACGGCACGCGCTTCAAAAGCCCATCCGGCGGCACCGATACTCACGCCGTCGCCGAAGTCATGACCGCCGATAGCGGGTCCCGCTTCAGGACGAGGGACGCGGTGCTTCATCCGAAATACGGAAGGGGCAGGATTCTGACCATCGAGGGCGGCGGGGACAACGTAAAAATCACGATAGTCTTCGGAAACGGCGAAAAGAAAACCTTTCTCGAAAAATATACACCGCTTCAGAAGATTTAATCACAGAATAATACTTGACATTCCCCCGGAAATGGTCCGATTATTACGCGGTTTTCACGCGACCACACAGAGGACTTGAACCCGGAAATATCATACTGCAGGAGAGCGCAATGGGCATCGCACACAAGGTAACTTTCGAATACACCGAAGACGTCCCCATCCTGATTATCGAGGGTGACATGACGTCCGAGGCCGATGCCGAGGTAATGCGGGTCTTCGGAAAGCTGAAGGATAAATATCACCCGAAGTACCTTGTCATAAATTTCGAGAAGACCAACTATATCAACTCGGCCGGCATCGCCACGCTGATCAACATCATCCAGAACATCAACGAGGTCGGCGGCAAGGTCAGCTTTGTGGGCCTTACGGGCCATTTCCAGAAGGTCATGGACATCGTCGGGATATCGGACTTCGTCAACACATTCAGCTCGGATTACGATGCCATCGCGGATATAAAGTCCCCAAAATAATCAAAGTCCATCCAGGCCGAGCCTGCGGAGCGTTTTCTTCGTGGGTACGCCCGAGCGGTCCCAGCCGCGCAGCCGGTAATATTTCGGCAGCATTTTACCCATCGGCACCACCGAGTGTTTATTCCCCGGAAGCAGCTGCTCTTCGGTGAACCGCTTCGGCAATCTGTCCTCAGAGCCGCCTATCCCTTCGCGAAGATTATACAGCCTCTCAAGCGTATAACCGCGCTCCCCGACCCTGAAATAGGTTCCGAAGTCCATTTTCATGCCCGTCGCATATTCAATCGCCCTCGTGTGCGGCAGCATCGGGATATGCAATTTCAGGATTTTAGGATAACGCAGCAGCGCGTCGACCAGCGCCCACGAATGCGTGAGAACCCCGGTGATGATCGACGAAAGAAGCTTGCTGCCGGGCACCTTGAAGGCGATCGGGGGAACGAAAGTCCACGAGGTAAACAGGCAGCTCCCGCCGGCGCTGATCGCCGCCAGCAGGTTCTGGTCGAGCACCACCCATCCCGGCTTGGAACGGTGGTGAAACGGGTCCAGGGTCACCGGCCCCGTGGCCTCGAAATAGATGAGGTAGCCGCCGTCCAGGTGGCAGGCGCCGCGGCTCGCCGTGGCATAGCCAAGCCCGTGCCCCACCGCGCCGCGCGGCTCGTACGCCGCCATCTCGAGGCCCTTTACGTGCGGCGCGTATTCCTCACCGCCGTACTTGTTCGCGAGAAAGCGCACTCCCTCGGCGAGGTCGGCGCCGATCCCCTCCCGGTAGGCCATGCTTCGCAAAACTTCGGAGATGTTTTCCTTTTTCCCGAACTCGATGCCGTTTTGCCACAAGCCCCGCTCGTTCAGCTCGGCGGCGAAACCCATAACCGTACCAGTGCTTATCGAATCCATGCCGAGCAGGTCGAGTTCGTAATTCCAGCGGAAGATGGCCTCTATGTCGTTTATAAGCATATTCGAGCCAAGCAGGCAGAGGATCTCGTACTCGGGACCTTTCACCTCGCGGCCGTCGACCATTACTACGCGCCCGCAGCGGATCGGGCACGAAAGACAACCGGTGTTCTTCACCAGAAATTCGTCGGCAAGCCGCTCGCCGCCGATCATGACGGCGTCGGCGTAGCTCCCCGCGCTGAAATTTTTAGTCGGCAGGGCGTTACGGATGGAGAGCGCCGTGAGGAAACCCGCGGTGCCATACCGCGGTGCGGCCTCCCCGGTGGCGGGATGCTCCATGAGCATCCTTGTCCATTTTTTGACAAGCCCCCTGTATTCCTCAGGGCGATCGAGCTCGACCTTTTTGTTCCCGACCGCCACCATCCCCTTTAGGTTTTTCGATCCCATCACGGCACCCATCCCGGTACGGCCGTGCAGGCGCTCCTGTGAGACGATCGCCGCGAATTTGACGAGGTTTTCCCCCGCCGGTCCGATCGCCAGGGCGCCCCCCTTGCCGTGACGTTCGATAAGCGCGTGCTGGGCCTTTTCGGTATCCATGCCCCACAACCCCGCAGCGTCCTTTATCGTAACACCGCTTTCGTCGATCGCAAGGTACACAGGCCTTGCGGCGCGCCCGCGGACGATCAGGCCGTCGAGGCCGCAGCGCTTGAGGTATATGCCAAAATTACCGCCGCTGTTCGAATGGCCGATCGCGCCGGTAAGCGGGCTTCTCGCCGAGATATCATAGCGGCTGGTGCAGGGCGCCCCCGTTCCCGTAAGCGGAGCGGTCATCACCACGAGCACGTTCTCCGGAGAAAGCGGGTCAATCCCGGGCGCGAGCGTGTCCCACAAAATTTTGGTTGAAAGAAAGCGCCCGCCGAGAAATCGCTCCCGGTCGTCGTCCGAAACATGGTACTCCGAAACCTGGTTCGTGCCGAGGTCGACCTGCAACAGCCTGCCCGTATATCCCCCGTACTTGCTTGCCATAATACGCCCCCTGCCTCATCCATGTTAAGATGAGGGACGATTCCTCAGTGCTCGTCCTTCATCATCACTCCGCGGACTCAATGAATAGTATTATTTATATAAACACCACTCATAAGTTATTCCACCCTGTCAAGCCCAATCCATTTTTCGGGCGGCCCGATAAGCAGAAACGGGGCGGGATTTATCGAACCGCCGCCAAGCGCCATGTGCCCCATCCCGATATACAGATTGTGGTTGATCATGCGGATTTCGTCGCGCATGGATCCGACGGCCCCGCCGTTATACGGACCGTAATCCAGGTGGAACGAGGGCTTTCCGTCGAGGAGCGATGGACCGACGAAGGTATTCATCTTCCTCGTTCGCGAAAGGGAGTCTTTCCCGTCACGGCCATTGAGCCTGAAAAGATTATACCCCCAGCCCTTCGCCTTCTCGAAAGGAAAAAACGCCTTCCCTTCCCAGCGCCCGGGGCCGAAAAAGTGGTGTGTGAAGAAATCGGCGCCGGCCGCCATGATCCCCACGGAAAACGTTTTAGCCCGGTATTCGCCCTTCATATTTACCCTTGATATCCTTCATCCGCCATCCCCCTTCGCGCCGTGCGCGCGTACTTTATTTTTTCCGGGCGCCGCTTTATCGGCCGGCACGGGCCCTGTTCCCAGAATATCGCCGAGACACTGTGCGGTCCGCACGAACGCCGCCACATCCCCG